>NZ_LJBR01000580.1 GCF_001282115.1 Streptomyces sp. NRRL B-24085
TCTACGCCGAGGACCTGCCCGTCTCGTCCTGAGACCGCGGGCCCGGCACATCCGGCTGGAGCCGGCCCAGCAGTCGCGTCCGCTCCTCGGCGAAGACCGGGTCGGCCTGGTAGTCGGAGTGGCCGAGGATCGGCGCGGGCAGCGGGTGCAGCCCGGTGCGGCCGTAGGCGAGCGGGTCCATGAGGGGCTCCCGGTCCACCTCGGGGCCGCAGTCGCCGGGCAGCCGCACGGGGCCGCCGATCGGGTCGGTGAGCCGGTAGAGGTTGCGCCAGCAGTCCACGTCGTGGTGCAGGGCGGTGAGCGCGGCCGGGCCGAAGTGGGCCGGGAACCAGCGGCCGTAGAGGCGCTCCAGCGGGGAGCCGTAGGTCAGCAGGGCGACCCTCTTGCGGACGGACGGCTCCAGCTGCCAGGCCGCCGCGGCCGCCAGGACGCTGCCCTGGGAGTGTCCCGAGATGACCAGCCGGCCGCGCGTGGCCCGGACCCAGGTCGCGATCCGCCAGGTCAGGTCCGGTACCGCGCGCTCGGCGTAGCAGGGCGGGGCGAAGGGGTGGGCGGCGCGCGGCCAGAAGGTGCCCACGTCCCAGAGGATGCCGATGGTCCGGCGCGCGGAGGGGTCCTTGTAGGCGCGGCGCCCCCAGGTGACGAACAGGATGAAGCCGAGGCCGATCAGCCAGGAGCCGAGTGCCTGCGCGGTGTCGGCGGCGCTCTGCACGAAGGCGTACGCCCCCTCGGCCGCCTTCGCGGGTGTCTCGCGGGAGGTCAGGGCGCCGACGAGCGCGCCGGCGCCGAGGAGCAGGGTGCTGGCCGACGTCACCCCGAGCAGGCGGGGCCCCCGGTCCGTCAGTGCCGCCATCGCGCGGGTGCGGGCGATACGGCGGGTTCGTGCGGCGTCCTTGGGTTCCTCCGGGTACTCGCTCTCGACGGTGTCCAGTTGGGCCAGGCCGGAGCGCCAGGTGCGCCGGCCGAGCCAGGCACAGTGCCCCAGCAGCACGAGGAGGACCAGCGGGATCACCGACGCCTGCCAGGTCAGCAGGACGGGCGGGCCGGGGATGGTGGCGCCGGTGCCGTCCAGCCAGTCCGCCACGCGCTGCGAGACACCGCCGGACATCACACCGCCCAGGGCGCAGGCCAGCGTGGCGACGGCGGGTCCGGCCAGGCCGCGCATCGCCGCGCGCGGGTCGGGACGGGTGCGGTACAGCAGGTGGGCGACCACGGCCAGGGCGACCACCAGGAGGCCCTGCACGAAGGCGATGCCGCCGAAGGTGGCGTCCCCCGACAGCCGGCCGTGCGACTGCCAGCCCGGCCGCTCCCAGCCGGCGTACACCGCGGCCAGGGCGAGCAGGACGAGTGCGGCGAGCGGCAGACGCCGTACGAGATGCTCGTCGAGCCGGCGGTCGAGGTACTTCTCGGTGCGGCCGCGGCGGCACACCACCCAGACGACGGCGACCCCCGCGGCGACGAGACCGGTCTGGAGGAGCAGGCCGAGTATGTCCAGGAGCGCGGGGCCGCCCGGGGCGCGGTCGTGGCGGGCCGCCGTGGAGCTGACCGCCGCGGCGATCGTGAGCAGGCCCGCGGCGGTGTGCGCGGCCCGCAGCCGGGCGACCAGGCGGCGGCCGTACCAGAAGCCGGGGCGGCTGAGCGCGGTGCGGCCGTGGTCCTCATCCGGCTCGCCGTCGCGGGACATGGGCTGCTGGGACTCGTAGTCGCTCCAGGTGCGGTGGGACAGGTACCACAGGAGGCCGGTCAGCGCGGCCGGGACCAGGGCCGCCAGGGCGAGACGGCGGCCCGGCCTGCTCCACCAGCCGCCGTCCGACACGTCGGGCGACAGGAATCCGAGCCAGGTGTGCGACTCGGCGCACGCGCGTGTGCCCGCGCACTGCCAGGCGGCGAGGTCCAGGGCCACCTCGCAGGCGGCGGCGACCAGCAGCACGGTCAGGGTCAGGCCCGCGAGGCGTACCAGGAGGCCGTACAGGCGCACGGTCCGTCTGCGGCCGCCGGCCGCCGGGCGCATCCAGTGGGCGAGGTTGACCACCATGAACGGCAGC
>NZ_LJBR01000581.1 GCF_001282115.1 Streptomyces sp. NRRL B-24085
GGCGCCGCCGAACTCGATGCCGTGCAGGGTGAACTGGGCGACGGGCCGCAGCTCGTCGAGGAGCCGCAGAAGCGCGGCCGACTCGGGCATCGGCCTGCCGGGCGGCACGGGCAGGGACTCCGGCTGGCGGGCGAACGCGGGCCGGTAGAAGTAACGGTGACACTCCGTCAGTGCCGGGTCCGGCTGCTCCGGCTGCCAGCCGTGCGCGAGGTCGGCCCCGTCGGGGTCGAGGCAGAGCAGGAAGTGCCAGGTGCAGCCGAGGGCTTCGAGCACGCGGGGCCGGCCGGCGAACAGCGCGGCGAGCCGCAACGCCGAGGCCCCGCCGACCGGTTCGTTGGCGTGGGCGCCGGCGACGGCCAGGACGTGGCGGTCGCCGTGTCCGGCGGACAGCAGCCACAGCGGGCGGCCGGCCCGGCTCGTGCCGACCTGGTCCAGCCGCAACAGGCCGGGGGCGGCGCGGACCAGCGTGCGGGCCCTTCGCTCCAGTTCGTCGACTGCCGGATAGAGCGAAGTCCGCACGCCGGTCCTCCGAACGCTGGTGGTCCGATCAAGCACCCTGGGAATTACTGTCCCCAGTGGTCTCTTTCTTGTCCAGCGGGCGAATCACGATCTTGACGGTCATGTGAGCTCCTCTCAACTGCCGCCGTTGCCGCCGCTGTCCCCCGTGGTCTCCTTCTTGTCCAAGGGGCGGATCACGATCTTTGTCGGCATCGCAACTCCTCGTTTCAGTACGGGATTTGACCTTTCCGAAGCGATCGCTGACCGCTCTTGTCAAGGCTGTGCCGATGGGGTCAGAGTGTCAAGAAGGTGTACGTGTAAAGGGGAGGGGCCCCGGTGGCGGATACGGCGGCGGTGACGGTCGAGTCGTTCGGGCGCCCCCGGATCAAGCCCGAGCACCGCGCCTACCGCACCGTCGACGGGAACGTCCGCGTCGGCAGCGTGATCCACGGCATCGGCGCGGAGATCGCGGACCCGCAGGGCTGGGTGTGGACGCTCGTCGAGGCGATGGACGGGACGCGGGGACCGTCGGAGGTGGTCGCCGAGGTCCTGCGCGCGCACCCCGCACTGACCGACGCGGACGCCCGCCAGGCGATGGCGGACCTGCTGGCCGCCGGTTTCGTGGACGACGCCGGGGCGTCCGTGCCGGTGCCGCCCCGCGAGGAGGACCGCTACAGCCGCGGTGTCCCCCTGCTCCGCTGGATGGACCTCGCCCCGCGCGCCAGCCCCTGGGCGCCAGCCCCTGGGACGCCCAGCTCCGGCTGCGCGGGGCCCGGGTCCTCCTGATCGGTGTCGGCGGCACGGGCGGCCACGCGGCCCAGGCCCTGGTCGCGTCCGGGGTGGGCCACGTCCACTGCGTCGACCCGGACGTGGTCGAGCTCTCCAACCTCAACCGCCAGCCCCTGTACCGGGAGTCCGACCTCGGCCGCCCGAAGGTGGAGGCGGCGCTGACGACCCTGCGGGCACTGAACTCGGACGTGACGGTGACCGGGGAGCGGAGGGAGGTGACGGGCCGGGAGGACCTGACGGAGCTGCTGGCCGGACCACCGGGGGCAGGGCGACCGGG
>NZ_LJBR01000582.1 GCF_001282115.1 Streptomyces sp. NRRL B-24085
CCCGTACGACCCACCCGTATGTCCGGCCCCACTCCGGAGGCATCCGTGCACGGGAAAGACCGCACCACCCCCACCCGCAGAATCGAGACCCCCAGACGCCGCGTCCACATGAACGCCAACCGACGACGGGCCACCGCAGTCGTGGGCGCGGCCCTGCTCCTGGGCTGCGTGTCCCAACCCGCCGTCTCCCACAACGCCGACCCCGAACGGGTCCTGGTCTTCTCCAAGACGGCCGGCTTCCGGCACGACTCCATCCCGGACGGCGTGGCGGCCGTACGGGAACTGGGGCAGAGCGCCGGCTTCGCCGTCGACGCGACGGAGGACGCCGCCGCGTTCACGGCACGCAACCTGCGCCGCTACGACGCCGTCGTCTTCCTCTCCACCACCGGAGACGTCCTCGCCCCCGCCCAACAGCGGGCGTTCGAGGGCTACATCCGCAGCGGCGGAGGATACGTCGGCATCCACGCGGCCGCCGACACCGAGTACAACTGGGCGTTCTACGGCGGCCTCGCCGGCGCGTACTTCCAGTCGCACCCGGCGATCCAGCCGGCCACCGTCGTCGTCGAGGACCGGTCCCACCCGTCCACGGCCCACCTGGGCCCGGCGTGGAACCGCACCGACGAGTGGTACAACTACCGCTCCAACCCCCGGGACCGGGCCCACGTCCTCGCCTCGCTGGACGAGTCGTCGTACACCGGCGGCACCATGAACGGCGACCATCCCATCGCCTGGTGCCAGGACTACCAGGGCGGCCGGGCCTTCTACACCGGCCTCGGCCACACCAAGGAGTCGTACGCCGACCCCGCCTTCCGCGGCCACCTGCTCGGCGGCATCCGGTACGCGACCGGTGACGCCCGGGCCGACTGCCGGCCGGAGAACGGCTACCGTCCGCTCTTCGACGGCACGGCCGGCTCCCTGACCGGCTGGAAGCAGGCAGGACCGGGCTCCTTCACCCTGTCCGACGACGGCACGCTCACGTCGTCCGGCGGCATGGGGATGCTCTGGTACGCCGGCACCGGCCAGGGCTTCGGGTCCTACTCCCTGAAGCTCGACTGGAGGACGGCCAGTGCCTCCGGAGACGACAACTCCGGTGTGTTCGTGGGCTTCCCGCCCTCGGACGACCCCTGGTCCGCCGTGGACAACGGCTACGAGATCCAGATCGACGCCACCGACGTACCCGAGAAGACCACAGGGTCCGTCTACGGCTTCCGCTCCGCCGACCTGAAGAAGCGCGACCGGGCGCTGAACCCGCCGGGGGAGTGGAACACGTACGAGATCCGCGTGGAGGGCGAACGCCTCCGCGTCTGGCTCAACGGCGTGAAGATCAACGATTTCACCAACACCGATCCGGCCCGGAGCCTGCGTGACGGGCATGTCGGCATCCAGAACCACGGAGCCGACGACCAGGTGTCGTTCCGCGACATCCGGATCAAGGAACTGCCTGTCCACGGCGACTGAGCGGCGGCGGGCGGGGGACGCCGGACCCCCGCCCGCCGTCTTTCCCCCTCATGAGTGGGGTGCGCGTACGACGCGTTCGACGTTCCACGTCCGACGAGGAGGCTGCCCATGTCCGCGTCCGATTCCCAACCACGCGTCGGTGTCTGGCTGATCGGGGCCCGCGGTTCCGTCGCCACGACGGTCGTCGCGGGCTGCGCCGCCATGACCGCGGGGCTGCACCCGCCGACCGGCCTGGTCACCGAGACCCCGCCCTTCACCGACAGCGGCCTGCCCGCCCTGTCCGCCCTGGTCTTCGGCGGCCACGACACGATGGACTGCCCCCTGCCCAAACGGGCGGAGGCCCTCGCGTCGGGCGGTGTCCTGCCGCACGGCCTGCCCGCCGCCATGAGCGCCGAACTCGCCGCCGCCGAACGGGAGATCAGACCCGGCGGCCCCCTCCCCGGCGACACCAGGACCGAAGACGAGCTGATCACCGCCTTCACCGCGGACATCCGCTCCTTCGTACGGCGGTGCGGGCTGACGCGCGCGGTCGTGGTCAACGTGGCCTCCACCGAACCCGCCCCCGCCGGCGACACCCTCCCCCCGAGCTC
>NZ_LJBR01000583.1 GCF_001282115.1 Streptomyces sp. NRRL B-24085
CGGCGGCCGCCGCGGGGGTGACGGGCCGGGTCTTCGAGGCGGAGGGCGGCCGGATCACCGTGATGGAGGGCTGGCGACCGGGTCCGAGCGCCGACAGGGCCGCGAGGTGGACCCCGGCGGAGGCAGGAGAGGCGGCACGGAAGCTGCTGGGCAAGGCAGAGACTCCGGGCCCGGTGTACGGAGCGCCGGCCTGATCACCCCCGGGGGCGCGGGGCCGCGTCGGTCCACGGCTCCGCCGGGTGTGCGCTGCCGCCCGCCACGACGGGGCAGCCGGCACACAGTGCTAGGTGTCGCACTCCAGCACCGTCCGGCACAACGCGCAGCGCGCTCGCACCCGCCCCCGCACCGGGACCCGGATCCGCTGATGACAGGTGGGGCAGGGAAACGACACCCGCAGCCGTCCGGGCCCGTCCGGCGTGAAGGTGTACGCCACCCCCGGCTGCGGCCCGGGCGCATGCCGCCGGTCCCGTGCGTACCGCCGCCGCCCCGCCCAGCCCGCGGCCGTGAGCGGAGGCTGCTGCTCGTCCTGCCGGGCCCTCGCCATGCCCTTCTCGTACGCCGTGTACGCCTGGGGACTGGTGAACCAGACCGAGGGGTCCTCCCCGAACAGCAGCGACCGCTTCGCCAGCACGTACCCGAACTCCTCCGGGGTGAGGTAGCCCAGCTTCTGCGACGACGCCGCGTCCTCCCGGTACGCGTCCAGCAGCAGCCACCCGGCGCCCAGGTACGTCGTCGCCGTGTCCGTGAGGATCTCGTTCTCGCGCACCCCCGGGAAGGACAGGTCCAGGCGGTGCAGGTACACGTGCATGATCTCGTGGGCCAGCGCCGCGCCGATGTCCCGCCGATGCGTGCGGAAGCGGTCGTTCAGCTCGACGAAGTACTCGGGGCCCGCGGTGAGTTCGACGTTCGCCGCGTGCGTCATCTCCCGGAAGCCGACCACCAGCCGGGCGTCCGGGAGCCGGTAGTGCCGCACCAGTTCCCGGGCCACCCGCTGCGCGCCGAGATGGAGGTCGTCGGTGTCGCAGAACGCCACGTCCACCGGGGCCACGCTCGTGTCGAACGTCCGGACGGTGTCGTAGGACAGCCGCTTGTAGAGCGCGTTGATCGAGGCCCGCACCGTCTCCAGGTGCGGGTAGCCGTGCTGGACCGGTCCGTCGTTCGTCACGCCCGTACCCCCAAGACGCCCTGAACCCGATTCCACTCTACGAGGTCACGGGCGGATCCTCGTGGGCCGGATCCGGGGCGCGCAGCCGGAGCGCGGGCCCGTGCGCCGGCGCGTCCTCCAGCTCCAGCACCCACACCTCGTTGCGGCCCTCCCGCAGCACGGGCCCCGGCACGTACAGCGTGCGCTGCGGGCCCGCGGACCAGTACCGGCCGAGTCCGAAGCCGTTGACCCACACGAACCCCCGGGTCCAGCCCGGCAGCTCCAGGACCGCGTCCCCGGCGCCCCGCACGTCCACCGCACCCCGGTACAGGCCCGGCGAGCCGCCCCCGGGCAGCTCACCGAAGCCGATCCCCGTCACCGAGTCCAGCGCGTCGAGCCGCAGCCCCCGCGCCCGCACCCCGTGCAGGAACTGCCGCTCGTGCAGCAGCCCCCCGGTGATCCCCTTGGCCTCCCCGCTGCGGGGCCCGTAGTTGACCCGCCCCAGCGACTCCACCCACAGCTCCACGCGCGCGTGCCCCGCGACCGGCTCCTTGAGCTGCGGGTCCTCCTCGGTGAGCACCCCGGCCCGCACACCGTCCACGTACACCACCGCGAGGTCCCGCAACCCCCGCGCGACCAGCGGATACGGCTGCCGTGGCCCCGGCACGGTCACCTCGTACCGCACCAGCCCCCGGTCGACGTCCAGCTCCTCGAAGGTCGGCGGCACGGGACCCTCGTGGAGCGGACCGCCGCGCACCTCCAGCACGGCGGACAAGGACGCCCACTCGGACAGGTCCACGTCACTGCCGGCACCCAGCACCTCCGGCGCGGGCGGCAGGTCCGCCACCGGGCCGTACTCGGACAGCACCTCGCGGAAACGCCAGAACTTCTCCGTCGGCCTGCCGTACTCGTCGATCGGCGCGTCGTAGTCGTACGACGTCACGTCCGGCTCCAGCGGACCGTCGTGCAGCGCGCCCCCGCCCCGGACCGGCCGACAGCCAAGCCAGCGAAATCCGTGACACCGTCCACCATGAACACGCTCACTAGGCTCCACCCTCGCCACTGGCGGCG
>NZ_LJBR01000584.1 GCF_001282115.1 Streptomyces sp. NRRL B-24085
AGGTGAGTGCGTGAGCACCGGCCCCCGGGCCGGTGCTCACGCACTCACCTCGCGGCAGGCCCGGTAGAAGTCCTTCCAGCCGTCCCGCTCCCGGACGACCGCCTCCAGGTACTCCTGCCAGATGACCCGGTCGGCCGCCGGATCGCGGACGACGGCGCCGAGGATGCCCGCGGCGACGTCCCCGGCCCGCAGGACGCCGTCGCCGAAGTGGGCGGCGAGGGCGAGTCCGTTGGTGACGACGGAGATCGCCTCTGCCGTCGACAGCGTGCCGCTGGGCGACTTGAGCTTCGTACGGCCGTCGGACGTCACCCCGTCGCGCAGCTCACGGAAGACCGTCACCACGCGGCGGATCTCGGCGATGCCGTCGGGCGCGGCCGGCAGGTCGAGGGAGCGGCCGATCTGGTCCACCCGGCGCGAGACGATGTCGACCTCGGCCTGGACGCTCTCCGGCAGCGGCAGCACGACCGTGTTGAAACGGCGGCGAAGCGCACTGGAGAGGTCGTTGACCCCTCGGTCGCGGTCGTTGGCCGTGGCGATGAGGTTGAAGCCGCGGACCGCCTGCACCTCCGAACCGAGCTCCGGTATCGGCAGCGTCTTCTCGGACAGGATCGTGATCAGCGTGTCCTGCACGTCGGCCGGGATACGGGTCAGCTCCTCCACCCGCGCCGTCATCCCCTCCGCCATGGCCCGCATCACCGGGCTGGGCACGAGGGCGTCACGGCTGGGACCGTTGGCGAGCAGTTGCGCGTAGTTCCAGCCGTACCGGATCGCCTCCTCCGGCGTGCCCGCCGTGCCCTGCACGAGCAGCGTGGAGTCACCGCTGACGGCTGCGGCGAGGTGCTCGGACACCCACGTCTTGGCGGTGCCGGGCACGCCCAGCAGGAGGAGGGCGCGGTCGGTGGCGAGGGTGGTGACGGCGACCTCGACGAGGCGCCGCGGGCCCACGTACTTCGGGGTGATCACCGTGCCGTCCGGCAGGGTGCCGCCGAGGAGGTAGGTCGCCACCGCCCACGGCGACAGCTTCCAGCGAGCCGGGCGCGGACGGTCGTCGTGCGCGGCCAGCGCGGCGAGCTCACCGGCGAACGCCTCCTCGGCATGCGGGCGCAACGCCTCGGCCGGTTCTCCCCGCTGCGCTTCCACGGTCGTCGGTTCCACGGACACAGTCATGGCTGAGGCCCCCTCCAGCTCGGCCGGTTCGGATCTGTCACCAACCGTGCACCACGCCACTGACAATGCGATCCGACCTGCGAAAACGTGGTCGCGGGCCCGGAGCGGCGGTCGGCTGGGGGCCGATTGTCAGTGGGGGGATCTACCTTCGAGGACATGACTCAGCAGGGGGTGCGCTGGACGGCGGATCAGGTGCTGGCACTGGCTCCTGACGCCGCCTCACGCAAAGCGGGAAGCAAACTCGGCGCGGCCGGGCCGTGGGCCGAGGCGGGGAGTTCCGAGGAG
>NZ_LJBR01000585.1 GCF_001282115.1 Streptomyces sp. NRRL B-24085
GCCCCCCCCATGTCGGGGACCACATGTCGGCGCCGGATCGCGGTCGTCTACGGCGGCGTCCCGGCGTCCCCCGCCGCGAGGTCGAGCGGCCCCCTGCCGTCCTCCCGTTCCCAGTGCGCGCGCAGCCAACGCTCCGTCGTGGTGACGTGCATGAGCGCCGCGGCCTGTGCGAGGGCCGCGTCCCGGTCGGTCAGTGCCTGGTAGATGGCCTCGTGCTCGGCGACGGTGCGTGCGGCGGCGTTGTCGTCGACCAGGCCGCGCCAGATCCGCGCGCGCACGGTCCGGCTGGAAATGCCTTCCAGCAGCGCGGAGAGCGTGGCGTTCCCGGTGGCGGCGATCACCGTCCGGTGGAAGGCGGCGTCATGCTCGTTGAGTCGTTCCACGTCCTCGCGGGCGGCGCGCATGGCGTCGAGGTGGTGTTCCACCTCGGCGAGTTCGGCGTCCGAGATGCGGGTCGCGGCCAGCGCGGTGGCGACCGGTTCGAACAGTCGGCGCACCTCGGTGAGCTCCAGCAGTGTGTCGCCGCGCAGCAGCTCCACGGCCGAGCCGACCCCGCTGAGCAGCAGCTCCGGCTCCAGGCTGGTCACATAGGTACCGTCACCGCGCCGGATCTCCAGCACCCGGGAGACGACCAGGGCCTTCACCGCCTCCCGCGTCAGGTTGCGCGACAGCCCGAGCTCCGCGGCGAGCTGCGGCTCGGGCAACAGCTTGGCGCCCGGCGCCAGCTCACCGGACTGGATGAGCTCCCTGATGCGGTCGATGGCCTTGTCGGTCAGTGACATGTGCGGCCGTCCCCTCTTCCTGCGTGCGCAAGCGGCACCGTAGCAATACATCCCACGGCTGCGGAAGAGATGGGATGACCGATCACCCGCCCCTGGCGCGTAAAGATCGACATATGCGCAGGTGAATGGATGATCCGGGAAATTGTTTCGCCTCAGGTATGGACACTGAGACGGGACGAGCTCTTAAATCCATCCCATGTCTAGTACCTGTTGTTGCGCAGGAGACATGTCATCGACACATGACGACAGGTGGTTTGCCATGACCTCGAACAGACCCCGCGGTCCCCGGGCCGGGACGGCCGGTCAGCATGACTGAACTCATCAGCGCCGTCGAAGCGGTGGACGTCAGGTTCCCTACCTCGCTCCACCTCGACGGCTCCGACGCCATGAACCCCGAACCCGACTACTCGGCCGCCTATGTGACGGTCCGTACGAGCGGTGGTGACGAGGGGCACGGGCTCGCCTTCACCGTGGGCCGCGGCAACGACGTCGAGGTCGCCGCCGTACGCGCGCTGGCCCCGCTGGTGGTCGGTCTGCCGGTGGAGGAAGTCCTGGGCGACCTCGGCGCCTTCTCCCGCAGGCTGACCGGCGACAGTCAGCTGCGCTGGCTGGGGCCGGAGAAGGGGGCCGTCCACATGGCGGCCGCGGCGATCGTCAACGCCGTGTGGGACCTGTACGGCCGCCGCACCGGGAAGCCGGTCTGGCGTCTGCTGTCCGAGCTGTCCCCCGAACAGCTCGTCGACCTGGTCGACTTCCGCTACCTGGAGGACGCGCTGACCCGTGAGGAGGCGCTGGACATCCTGCGCCGCGCCGAGCCCGGACGCGCCGAACGCACCGCCCACCTGCTGGCGTCCGGCTACCCCGCCTACACCACGACGCCCGGCTGGCTCGGCTACGACGACGAGAAGCTCGTGCGGCTGTCGAAGGAAGCCGTCGCGGACGGCTTCTCCCAGATCAAGCTGAAGGTCGGCGCCGACCGCGAGACCGACGTCCGCCGGATGCGGCTGGCCCGCGAGGCGGTCGGCCCGGACATCCGGATCGCCGTAGACGCCAACCAGGCCTGGGGAGTCCGGCAGGCCATCGACTGGATGCGCGCCCTCGCCCCCTACGACCCGTACTGGATCGAGGAACCCACCTCCCCCGACGACATCCTCGGCCACGCCGCCGTCCGCAGGGAGCTGGCACCGGTCAAGGTGGCCACCGGCGAACACACCCACAACCAGGTGATGTTCAAACAGTTCCTGCAGGCCGAGGCGCTCGACATCCTCCAGATGGACGCCAGCCGCACCGCCGGAGTCACCGAGAACGTCGCCATCCTGCTGCTGGCCGCCAAGTTCGGCGTCCCGGTGTGCCCGCACGCCGGCGGCGTCGGCCTGTGCGAGATGGTGCAGCACCTGGCGATGTTCGACTACGTGGCCGTGAGCGGCACCACCGAGGACCGCGTCATCGAGTACGTCGACCATCTGCACGAGCACTTCACCGACCCGGTCCGCATCCGCGACGGCCGCTATCTGGCCCCGACCGCGCCCGGCATCAGCGCCGAGATACATCCCGGTTCCGTCGCCGCCCACCGTTACCCGGACGGGCCCGTCTGGCAGGAGGTGACCGCCTCGTGAGCGGATCCGAACTGACGGGCCTGGCGGCCGTCGTCACCGGCGGCGCCTCCGGCATCGGCCTGGCCACCGCCCGGCTGCTCGCCGACCGGGGGGCCCGGGTCGCCTGTCTCGACCTCAAGCCGGACGTACCCGAACCGCTCGTCGGCATCCGGGCCGACGTGACCGACGACCGCGAGGTGCGCTCGGCCGTCGACGAGGCCGCGAGGACGCTCGGTGGCCTCGACATCCTGGTCAACAACGCCGGGATCGGCGCCCAGGGCACGATCGAGGACAACTCCGACGACGAGTGGCACCGCGTGCTCGACGTCAACGTTCTCGGCATCGTCCGCGTGACCCGGGCCGCACTCCCCCACCTGCGCCGCTCCGGCCGTGCCGCGATCGTCAACACCTGCTCCGTCGCGGCGACCGCGGGCCTGCCGCAGCGGGCGCTGTACTCCGCCACCAAGGGTGCCGTCCTCGCCCTCACCCGGGCGAGCGCCGCCGACCTCGTGCGCGAGGGCATCCGCGTCAACTGCGTCAACCCCGGCACCGTCGACACCCCGTGGGTCGGCCGGCTCCTGGAGCGCGCCGCCGACGCGGCGGCCGAACGCGCCGCCCTCTGCGCCCGCCAGCCGACGGGCCGTCTGGTCACCGCCGAGGAGGTGGCCGCGGCCATCGCCCACCTCGCGAGCCCGCTCTCCGCCTCCACCACCGGCACCGATCTCGCCGTCGACGGCGGCATGCAAGGACTGCGGCTCCGCCCCCGGGCCTGACCACGGCCCTCCCCAAGAC
>NZ_LJBR01000586.1 GCF_001282115.1 Streptomyces sp. NRRL B-24085
GATCCCCCGGCACACCCACCCGATGATCCGGGACTCCCGCGACGAGCCGCTGCGGCAGGTGGGTTGGGCGCAGGCACTGGACCACGCAGCGCGGGGTCTGGAACGCAACCGCGGCGCCTACGGCATGCTCTCCTCCACCCGGCTGACCAACGAAACGCACTACCTGGCGCAGAAGTTCGCCCGGGTCGCCATGGGCACCCACGACATCGACTCGCCGGAGCGGGCCCGGCACTCCCCGAGCGTCGCGGGGCTCGCCGCGGCCTTCGGGTCGGGCAGCGGGACCTCGTCGTACGAGGAGATCGAGCACACCGACGTCATCGTGGTGTGGGGCTCCGACGCCCGGTCGACGCACCCGGCGTTCTTCCGTCACGTCCTGAAGGGCATCCGGCGCGGCGCCCGCCTGTACGTCGTCGACCCGCGCCGCACCGCAACCGCCGCGTGGGCGGACAGCTGGCTCGGCCTCGACATCGGCACCGACATCCCCCTGGCCCACGCGATCGGCCGCGAGATCCTCCGAACGGGCCTGGCCAACAGCCGGTTCGTCGAGCGGGCCACCTCCGGCTTCGAGGACTACAGGGCGCTGGTCGAGCCCTGGTCGCTCCCCCTCGCCGAGCGGGTGACGGGCGTACCGGCCCGTGCCGTCCGGGAGTTGGCCCACGCCCTCGCCCGCGCCGAGCGCGCGCAGCTCTGCTGGGGGCCGGGTGTCACCGAGCACCGCAACGGCACCGCGGTCGTCCGCGCGCTCGTCAACCTGTCTCTGCTGACCGGTCAAGTGGGCAGGTACGGCTGCGGGTTGACGCCCCTGTCCGGCCGGGACAACGTGCAGGGCGCGGTCGACATGGGCGTGCTCCCCCACCGGCTGCCCGGGTTCCGGGACGTCCTCGACTCCCGGGCCCGCCGGACGTTCGAGTCGGCCTGGGGTGTCGCCGTCGAGCCGCACTACGGACTGGACGCGGCGGGGATGTGCGCGGCGACGGAGGAGGGCACGCTCACGGCGCTCCACTGTGTCGGAGCGGACCCGGCCCGGTCACGGGCGGAGGACCTGGAGGCGCGGGCACACGGCGGGCGGCCCGTACGGCGTCCGGACTCCCTCGACTTCCTCGTCGTCCAGGACGCGTTCCTCACCGGGACCGCCGAGTCGGCCGACGTCGTCCTGCCCGCGACCGCCGCCTGGGCGGAGACCGACGGCACGGCCACCGACGGGGAGCGGCGGGTACGGCGGGTACGGCGGGCCCTGAAGCCGCCGGGTGAGGCGCGCGAGCACGTCGGCATCCTCCGCGACCTGGCGGTGGGACTCGGTCACGAGTGGCGGTACGACGACGTGGAGGCCGTGTGGAACGAGGTGAGGTCGCTGTCCCCGGACCACGCCGGGATGACGTACGCGCGCCTGAACGAGCAGGCCGGCCTCCAGTGGCCCTGCCCGGACACCGGCCGCCCCCACCCGGGCTTCCTGCACGGCCGGTTGTGGGAGAAGGACCCGGCCGATCGCGGCGGACGGGCGGCGTTCGGGATCGTGCAGCACGATCCCCCGGCCGACCCCGTCGACGACCTGTACCCGATCCGGCTGGGCGGCGGGCGGCACCCGGCCTGGCACGGGGGCCGCGGACCACGGGACGTCGAGCTGTCCCCGGAGGACGCCGAACGCCTCGACATCGTGCCGGGTGCGGAGGTGCAGGTCTCCTCACGGCGTGTCTCGGTCGTCGCGACCGTGCGGATCGACCCCGCCCTCAGGCCCGGGCTCGCCTTCATGCACCCGCGTCTCCCCGACGAGGTGGACGCCGGGCGGCCGGCGGTCCGGATCGAGAAGCTGCCGATCACGACGATCGTCTTCGGCTGACCCGAGAGGCCCGACCGGTCCCCGACCACCCTGGTCCGGCCACCGGTCCCGACCAACCGGTCCGATCAACCGGTCCGTCAGGAAGGAGGTGGGACGACCAGGTGGATCTGCACTTCGGCGACGGCGAGCCGACGGACGACGAACGGGACGCCGTGGACGCCCTGTTGGGCCCCCCGGAGTCGTACGGGGAGGGCGCGGAGCGTTCCGCGGCCGATCTGCGGCGGGCCTCGCGCCCGGCGGGCCGTCGGCATCTGCTGCTGCCCGGCCTGCACGCGATCAACGACCGTGTCGGCTGGATCAGCGAGGGCGCCCTCACCTACCTGTGCCGCCGGCTGGCCGTCCCGCCGGCGGAGGCGTACGGCGTCGCCACCTCGTACCCCCTGTTCTCGGTCCGGTCCCGTCCCGCCACCGTGCTCCGCGTCTGCACGGACCTCGCCTGCGCCACCGCCGGCGCCGCCGCCCTGTGCGCCGGTGTCGGGCAACGGCTCGGCGGCGGCGTCCACGTGGAGCGCAGCGCGTGCCTCGGCCTGTGCGAACGCGCCCCGGTCGCGCTCGTGACCTGGGCGGGCGATCCGGTGCGTACGGCGGTCTCCGCACCGGCGACCGTCGAAGGGACCGTCCGCGCCGCGAACGCTCCGGGCTCGGCGCCCGAGGAACCGCCGGCGGCGACGGCCGTACCACAGACGGGGCGGGGCGGACTGGTACTGCTGAGCCGGGTCGGCGTCGTGGATCCGTCGTCCCTGGACGACTACCGCGCCCACGGCGGCTGGACCGCCCTGCGCCGGGCCTTCGCGCTCGGTCCCGCTACCCTGGTGCACGACGTCGAAACGCTGGTCGGCGTGCTCCCCGTCCTGTCCGCGGCCGCACCGGCCCATCCGGCGACCGGCACAGGCACCGGCACCGGCACCGGCACCGGCACCGGCACGGGGGAATCCGGCAGGCCCAAGCTGTTCTGCGTGTCGGGATCCGTGGACCGGCCCGGGGTCTACGAACCGCCGTCCGGCACGACACTGGGCGCGCTGCTGGCGGAGGCCGGAGCCCGGGAGAACCTGCGCGCGGTGCTGCTCGGCGGGGTCACCGGCGTATTCGTACGGCCCGACGAACCGGACGTGCCCCTGCCCTCGGGGGGCGGGACCGGCTCGGGTGTGGTCCTGGCCTTCGACGACACGGTGCCCCTTCCGCGTCTCCTCCTCCGCGTCGCCGAGTTCTTCCGGGACGAGTCGTGCGGGGGGTGCGTGCCGTGCCGGGTCGGGACCGTGCGCCAGGAGGAGGCGCTGCGCCGGATCGTCGAGCGCGCGGGCACGGCCGCGGCGGACGACATCGCCCTGCTCCGGGAGGTCGGCCGCGCGATGCGGGACTCCTCGGCGTGCGGTCTCGGGCAGGGCGCGTGGAACGCCGTGGAGTCGGCCGTCGACCGTCTGGGGGCGTACGGATGACCGCCGTACCATTGGGCATCCCGCGCCGCATGGTGGAGTTCGCCCTCGACGGTGAACCCGTGCGGGCACCGGAGGGTTCGACGGTCCTCGACGCCTGCCGGGCGGCCGGGAAGGACGTCCCGGCGCTGTGCGCGGGCGGCGCGCTCGCCCCGCGCGGTACCTGCCGGCTCTGTGTCGTCGAGGTGGAGGGGGCCGCGGCCCTGGTCCCGGCCTGCTCCCGCCGGGCCGAGTCCGGCCTGGAGGTCAGGACCGACAGCGAGCGGGTCCGGCACAGCCGCAGGATCGTGCTGGAACTGCTCGCCTCCTCGGCCGACCTGTCGACGACCCCGGGAGCGGCCGAGTGGATCGAGGAGTACGGCGCGTCACCGGACCGCTTCGGCCCGGACGCGGCCGGCCGCGGCCTCGGTGCCCGGATCGCCGTGGAGCACGACGGGCCGCTGACCGCTTCGGCCTGTGTGTACTGCGGGGACTGCGTCGACGTGTGTCCGACGGGGGCGCTGTCGTCCAGGTCGGAGTTCGACATGCGGGCGGCGGGTACCTGGGACGAGGGGTCGCAGACCCGTACCGGCACCGTGTGCACGCACTGCGGAGCGGGCTGCGGGGTCACGCTCCATGTGCAGGACAATGAGATCGTGAAGGTCACCGCCCTGCCCGACGGGTCGGGGGCGCACGGCAGCCTCTGCAGCAAGGGCCGTTTCGGCTACCAGCTCGTACAGAACCGGGACTGAGAGACATATGGGACGAGTCACGGAACGACGCAAGGTGATCCGCATCCGCGACGG
>NZ_LJBR01000587.1 GCF_001282115.1 Streptomyces sp. NRRL B-24085
TCGCCCGGCACGAGCAGGCGGCCGACCTTGGTGGAGACGGTGTACTCCGTGCGCGGATGTCCGGGGCTGGTGAGGAACGCGCCCAGTCGCCGCTCCGCGAGTCCGGCGCCGTAGTGCGGGGCGGTGTCGAAGTACCGGATTCCGGCGGACCAGGCCGCGTCGAGCGTGGCGGCGGCCTGATCGGCGCCGACCGCCGAGAACAGGCCGGCCAGCGGGGCGGTGCCCAGCCCGAGGCGGCCGACGGTGACACCGGAGCGGCCGAGCGGGACTTGTTCGAGGTACCGGGGCAGGTCAGCCGCGCTGCTCCGGTGCAGGTCGGCAGAGGTCATCAGGCCTGTCCGAGGACGTGGCGCTGACGGCCGAGCCGGTCGATCTCCACCTCGACGACGTCACCTTCCCGCAGATAGGGGAAGTCGTTGGCGCCGAAGGCGACACCCGCAGGGGTGCCCGTGTTGATGACGTCACCGGGCTCCAGCACCATGAACTGGCTCAGGTAGTGGACGATGTGCCGCACCCCGAAGATCATGTTCTTGGTGTGGCCGTCCTGGCGCTGCTCGCCGTTGACCCACAGCCGCATCGCCAGGCCCTGCGGGTCTCCCACCTCGTCGGGGGTGACCAGCCAGGGGCCGAGCGGGTTGAACGTCTCGCAGGACTTGCCCTTGTCCCACTGTCCGCCCCGCTCGTGCTGGAAGGCGCGCTCGCTGACGTCGTCGGCGATGGCGTAACCGGCGATGACCTCGTCCGCCTCGTCCTCGGAGTCCAGGTAGCGTGCGGTGCGGCCGATGACGATCGCGAGCTCGATCTCGTAGTCCGTCTTGACGCTGGTGCGCGGTATCAGCACGGTGTCGTCGGGGCCGACCACCGTGTCGGCCGCCTTCATGAAAACCACCGGTTCCGCCGGCGGCGGGGTGTCGGTCTCGGCGGCGTGGTCGATGTAGTTGAGGCCGACGCACACGACCTTGCCGGGACGGGCCACGGGCGCGCCGATCCGCTGCCCGGCGATCTCGATCGGAGGCAAAGCCCCCTCGGCGAGGGCGGCCCGGACACGGTCGATGCCGCCGTCCGCGAGGAAGGCGCCGTCGATGTCGTCGGTGAGCGGGGTCAGGTCGTGGGCGCCGTCGGCGCCCAGCACGGCGGGGCGCTCCAGGCCGGGCGGACCAACACGCAGCAGTTTCATCGGAGTTCTCCAGGAGGTGAGCTGTCGATCGGGAAGGCGGGAGGGACGGGCTGCCACGTACCGGTGCGGTGTGGGGCGG
>NZ_LJBR01000588.1 GCF_001282115.1 Streptomyces sp. NRRL B-24085
CCGACCCCGACCAGCTGCTGCTGCGGTGGGTCGGCTGGTCCCAGCCGCCCGACTGGCAGCTCGCCTTCGCCACCGCCCTGACCCGGACCGTGTCGGCGGCGATGGACATGGCGGGCGGCCGCCGCGGCTCCCTCGACGGCGAGCTGCCCCGGCAGCGCCCCTGGCAGCGGGCCCTGAGCTGGTTCATCTCCTCCTACCCGCTGCTCGGCGGCATCGCGGCCGGCATCACCCTGGTCGCCGACGCCGAGATCGCCCGCGCCCACGGCATCGCCGTCGCCGCCGTCGACACGGAGGCCGCCGAGATCTACGTCAACCCGCTGCAGCGCCTCGACGACGAGGAATGGCGGTTCGTCCTCGCCCACGAGATGCTGCACGCCGCCCTGCGCCACGGCGACCGCTGCGGCACCCGCGACCCCTACCTCTTCAACGTCGCCTGCGACTACGTCATCAACGGCTGGCTGAACCAGATGCAGGTGGGCACCATGCCCGAGGGCCTGCTCCACGACCCCGACCTCACCGGGCTGTCCGCCGAGGAGGTCTACGACCGCATCGCCGGCGACCTGCGCCGCATGCGCCGGCTGTCCACCCTCCGCGGCAAGGGCACCGGTGACATCCTCGGCGGTCCGCTCGGCTCGCCCCGCGACTACGTCGACCTCGACGAGTTCTACCGCCGGGGCCTCGCCCAGGGCCTCGACCTGCACCAGCGGCAGGAGCGCGGCTTCCTGCCCGGCGGCCTGGTCGAGGAGATCCGGGCGCTCAGCCATCCGCCGCTGCCCTGGGACGCCCGACTCGCCCGCTGGTTCGACGAGTTCGTGCCGAGCCCGCAGCCCGTGCGGTCCTACGCCCGCCCCGCGCGCCGCCAGTCCGCCACCCCCGACATCCCGCGCGCCGGCCGGTACTTCCCGCCCGAGGAGACCGCCCGCTGCACCTTCGGCGTGGTCCTGGACACCTCCGGCTCGATGAGCCGCACCCTGCTCGGCAAGGCGCTCGGCGCGATCGCCTCGTACGCCGAGGCCCGCGACGTACCCGCCGCCCGGGTGGTGTTCTGCGACGCGGCACCGCACGACGCCGGCTATCTGCCCGTGACCGAGATCGCCGAGCGGGTCCGGGTGCACGGCCGCGGCGGCACCGTCCTGCAACCCGGCGTCGACCTGCTGCACCGCGCCGACGACTTCCCCGCGAGCGCCCCCGTGCTGGTGATCACCGACGGCTGGTGCGATGTGCTGCGGGT
>NZ_LJBR01000589.1 GCF_001282115.1 Streptomyces sp. NRRL B-24085
TGCTGGAGACCACCGGCAAGCAGCTCCGCAAGCTGATGAGCTGGGTCGACGAGGAGGCGTGAGCCTCCGATGACGGGGCCGGAGCGGTCAGCTCCGGCCCCGTTGTCCAACCCGGCGGATCACGTCCGGGTGATCCTTCCGCGGAGGCGCAAGACGCCGGCCGCCGCGCCACTACACTGGCGCACAACATACGCGTCAGGCCCACAGCGTCGTGCGTCTTCCACGCGGCCAGTACCCTCCACCGCCTGCGGCCGTCGGGACGGCCGTCCGCAATGGACTTGTGAGGACTCACGTGAGCTCGAAACCCGTCGTACTCATCGCTGAAGAGCTGTCGCCCGCGACTGTGGACGCGCTCGGCCCGGACTTCGAGATCCGGCACTGCAACGGAGCGGACCGAGCCGAACTGCTCCCGGCCATCGCCGACGTCGACGCGATCCTGATCCGCTCCGCCACCAAGGTGGACGCCGAGGCCATCGCCGCCGCGCACAAGCTGAAGGTCGTCGCACGAGCCGGCGTCGGCCTGGACAACGTCGACGTCTCCGCCGCCACCAAGGCTGGCGTGATGGTCGTCAACGCCCCCACCTCGAACATCGTGACCGCCGCCGAGCTCGCCTGCGGTCTCCTCGTCGCCACCGCCCGCCACATCCCGCAGGCCAACGCCGCGCTGAAGAACGGCGAGTGGAAGCGCAGCAAGTACACGGGCGTGGAGCTGGCCGAGAAGACCCTCGGTGTCGTCGGCCTCGGCCGCATCGGCGCGCTGGTCGCGCAGCGCATGTCCGGGTTCGGCATGAAGGTCGTCGCCTACGACCCCTACATCCAGC
Organism: Streptomyces sp. NRRL B-24085; assembly: GCF_001282115.1. Classification (GTDB taxonomy): domain Bacteria; phylum Actinomycetota; class Actinomycetes; order Streptomycetales; family Streptomycetaceae; genus Streptomyces. The sequence continues at coordinate 822 of NZ_LJBR01000589.1, forward strand.
CCGCCCGCGCCGCCCAGATGGGCGTCAAGGTGCTGTCGCTCGACGAGCTGCTCGAGGTCTCCGACTTCATCACCGTCCACCTGCCCAAGACCCCGGAGACCGTCGGCCTCATCGGCGACGAGGCGCTGCGCAAGGTCAAGCCGAGCGTGCGGATCGTCAACGCGGCCCGTGGCGGGATCGTCGACGAGGAGGCGCTGTACTCCGCCCTCAAGGAGGGCCGGGTCGCCGGTGCCGGTCTCGACGTGTACGCGAAGGAGCCCTGCACGGACTCCCCGCTGTTCGAGTTCGACCAGGTCGTGGCCACCCCGCACCTCGGCGCCTCCACCGACGAGGCCCAGGAGAAGGCCGGTATCGCCGTCGCCCGCTCGGTGCGCCTGGCCCTCGCCGGTGAACTCGTGCCGGACGCGGTCAACGTCCAGGGCGGTGTCATCGCCGAGGACGTCAAGCCGGGCCTCCCGCTCGCCGAGCGCCTCGGCCGCATCTTCACCGCGCTCGCCGGTGAGGTCGCGGTCCGCCTCGACGTCGAGGTGTACGGCGAGATCACCCAGCACGACGTGAAGGTGCTGGAGCTGTCCGCGCTCAAGGGTGTCTTCGAGGACGTCGTCGACGAGACGGTGTCGTACGTCAACGCCCCGCTGTTCGCGCAGGAGCGCGGTGTCGAGGTGCGGCTGACGACCAGCTCCGAGTCGGCCGACCACCGCAATGTCGTCACCGTGCGCGGCACGCTCGGCAGCGGCGAGGAGGTGTCGGTCTCCGGCACGCTGGCCGGTCCGAAGCACCTCCAGAAGATCGTCGCCGTCGGCGAGTACGACGTGGACCTGGCGCTCGCCGACCACATGGTCGTCCTCCGCTACGAGGACCGTCCCGGTGTCGTCGGCACGGTCGGCCGGATCTTCGGTGAGGCCGGGATCAACATCGCCGGTATGCAGGTCTCGCGTGCGATCGCCGGTGGCGAGGCGCTGGCGGTTCTCACGGTGGACGACACCGTGCCCGCCGGGGTGCTGACCGAGGTCGCGGAGGAGATCGGGGCCACCTCGGCTCGTGCGGTGAACCTGGTCTGAGATTGCCGTGGGTTCTGGGGGCTGCCGCCCCCAGGCCCCCGCTTCGGCCCTGAAGGGGCCTCGTCCTCAAACGCCGGACGGGCTGAGGAAACTCGGCTCGTCCGGCGTCTTGCTGTGCACCGGGATCCGCCGCAGCGTCACCGCAGCCAAGCCCGCCGCCCCCACCAGCA
>NZ_LJBR01000059.1 GCF_001282115.1 Streptomyces sp. NRRL B-24085
GGGGAGGCGTACGCCCGCTCAGCAGGATCAGCCGGGCCGCCCGATGCCGCTGCCCCGCATACGGCTCCAGCAACGACAACATCGCCGCGTCATCCGCATCCCGGTCCCCCGCGAGCGCGAACCCCACGATCCCCGGCAGATGCAGATCCCCCACGGTCACCGCGTCCGCCGCCCCATGACTGCGCTGCACCACCTCCGCCGAGGTCCACGGCCCCACCCCCGGCACCACCTCCAGCCGGGCCTGCGCGGCAGCGGGCGACATCCCCACCGCCTCCTCCAGCCGCGCGGCGACCCGCACGCACCGCAGGATCGTCGAGGCCCGCTTGTTGTCGACCCCGGCCCGGTGCCACTCCCACGACGGAATCAACGCCCACGTCCGGGGCGCCGGCATCACCCACAGCCGCCCGCCCGCCGCGGGTCCGGGCGCCGGCTCCCCGAACTTCCGCACCAGCAGCCGCCACGCCCGGTACGCCTCGTCGGTCGTGACCTTCTGCTCCAGCACGGACGGGATCAGCGACTCCAGTACCAGCCCGGTCCGCGTCAGCCGCAAGCCCGGCCGCCGGTGCCAGGAGTGCGCCACCACCCGGTGCCGGGGCACGAAGGCGGAGGGATCGTCCGCGGCCCCGAGCAGCTCCGGCAACTGTGTGAGCAGCCACTCGCCCCCCGGTCCCCACGCCTCGCCGCGCACCTCGCCGCCGTACACGCACACCCGCAGGGTCCCGGGTCCGGCGGGCGTACGGCTGGCCCGCCACACGGAGCCGTCCGGCAGGGCCCGGAACGTGGGATCCGCCGGGCCCCGCCGAAGCGCCCCGAGCACCAGCCCGAGGTCGACGGGCCACGGCGGCGTCCACCTCCGCACCAGCGGGGCCTCCACCCGGGCCGCCTCCCGCCGCGCGGCGGGCACGACGACCTCGCCGCCGCGCACGGTCGTACGGGTGGGCCGGGGAGTGAAACGTCCTGCCACGGATGAAGTCCTGGGGTACGAGAGGAACCGGTGGAAGCCCTACGAGACTAGGCGCAACCCGAGGCCCATCGCCGCACCTCGGCACATCGGGCGCACATCACCGCACCTCGATGAAGCTCCCCGCGTCCCGGTCCGGCCGCGGCCGGGGCTCCTGCGCCGGATGCCCCACCGCCACGGCCCCCATCGGATCCCAGTCCTCCGGCAGCCCCAGCACGTCCCGCACGACCTCGCGGCAGAACATGGTGGACGACACCCACGCCGAGCCGAGTCGCTCCCCGGCCAGCGCGACGAGGAAGTTCTGCACCCCGGCCCCCGTGGCGACGACGAACATCTCCCGCTCGGCCGCGTCCCGCCGCGCGTCCCCGTACGTGTGCGAGCCGTCCATCACCAGACAGGGCACGACGAGGTACGGAGCGTTCCGCAGGACGTCGCCGCGCCGCACCCGCTTGGCTATGGACTCCTCGGACTTGCCGTCCCGCCGCAGGTCGGCGATCCAGGCGTCCCGCATGGCGTCCAGCAGCGAGGTCCGGGCGCTCTCCGACTCCAGCAGCACGAACCGCCACGGCGTGGTGTGGTGCGGCGCCGGCGCGGTGACGGCCGCGGCCACGGCCCGCCGCACGGCCCCGGGGTCGACGGGCTCGTCCGTGAAGGCCCGTACGGTACGCCGCTGGGTGACCGCCTCCCGCACCGCCTCCGAGGTCCCCAGCCGGAACATGTCGTCGCGCGCGTGGCGCACCATGGCCCGCGCCCCCTCCCGGTGTCCGTCGGCCACCACATGCGCCAGCCCGCGCACGACGGCGACGGGCAGCCCGGCGGCCTTGCCCTTGACGAGATCACCGGCGGCGGCCAGTTCGTCGGCCGTCGCCACGACGGTCGCGCTGAGCGGATTGCCGTACGCGTCCGTCCCGCCCCGCAGGTCGTCCAGCACCCGCACCCCGGCGGCGCCGATCGCGACATCGGTGAGCCCGGCACGCCAGGGCCGGCCGAAGGTGTCGGTGACGACGACCCCGACGTCGACCCCGAGGGCGTCCCGCAGCCCGTCCCGGATCGCCCGCGCGGACGCGTCCGGGTCCTCGGGCAGCAACAGCACGGTCCCCGAGGGGGTGTTGGAGGCGTCCACCCCGGCGGCGGCCATCACGAGCCCCTGCCGGTTCTCGACGATCCTGAGCGGTCCGCGCCGGGCCACGACCCGCACGGTCTCGGCGTCGATCGCGGCCTCCCGGTCGGCGGCCTCGACGACCCGCCCCTCCGCCTTGGACACGATCTTCGAGGTGACCAGGAGGACGTCCCCGTCGGCCAGCCCGGGCTCGGCGGCGGCGATCATCTTGGCCAGGTCGTCCCCCCGCTGCACCTCGGGGAGACCCGGGACGGCCCAGACCCGGTAGCCGTCGGCAGGCGTCTCGCTCAAGCTCCGCGCACCTCCTCCGCCAGCTCCAGCGCCTCCCGGGCCATCCGCGCGGTCGCGTCGAGGTCGGTCATCATCAGCGGTACGGCACGGCAGCGGATGCCGGCCGACTCGATCCGCGCGACCGCGCCGGCGTCCACGGTGTCGACGAGCCAGCCGTCCAGCAGCCCCGAGCCGTAGTGCTCGGCGACCGCCGCGGCCGTGGACTCGACGCCGACCGCCGCGAGGACCTTGTCGGCCATGCCGCGCACCGGAGCGTCCCCGACGATGGGGGACAGGCCCACGACCGGCACCCCGGCCTCGGCGACGGCCTCGCGGATGCCGGGAACGGCGAGGATGGTGCCGACGGAGACTACGGGGTTGGACGGCGGGAAGAGCACGACGTCCGCCTCGGCGATCGCCTCCAGGACCCCCGGCGCCGGCTTGGCCTGCTCGGCGCCCACCGGCACGACCGCGTGGGCCGGCACGGACGCCCGCAGCCGCACCCAGTACTCCTGGAAGTGCACGGCCTTGCGCTCGCCGTCGATCTCGACCGCGACATGCGTCTCGACCCGGTCGTCGGTCATCGGGATGAGCCGCACCCCGGGCTTCCACCGGTCGCAGAGCGCCTCGGTGACCGCGCTCAGCGGGTACCCGGCACCGATCATCTGCGTCCGCACGATGTGCGTGGCGAAGTCCCGGTCGCCGAGCCCGAACCACTCGGGGCCGACGCCGTACGCGGCGAGTTCCTCCTTGAGGTGGAAGGTCTCGTCGGCGCGACCCCAGCCCTGCTCCTCGTTGATGCCGCCGCCGAGCGTGTACATCACCGTGTCGAGGTCCGGGCAGACCTTCAGCCCGAAGAGGTGGATGTCGTCCCCGGTGTTGCCGATGACCGTGATGTCCGCCTCCGGCGCGGCCTGCTTCAGACCACGCAGGAAACGGGCACCGCCGATGCCGCCTGCCAGAACCACGATTCGCATGGAAGCCAGTCTTGCAGGCGGCTACGACAACGCGTCATGCGGTTACGGCGTCCGCCTCGGTGCGGCTTCCGTCGGCGGCGCAGGCGACGGGGGCCCGCCCGGCCGCGTCGAGTGCGGACTGGGGGAGCATCGGCATCTCGGTCAGACCCGGGTAGTAGACGTGCAGGCTGACCGCCGGCTCCAGCGCGTCGTTGACGACCTCGTGCGCGTACCCCGGGGCGAACACCCGCTGCGCTCCCGCTGCCAGCGAGCGCTTGCCGCGCTCGGTCCGCTCGGTCAGCGCGCCCTCCAGGACGGTGAGGACGCCTGCGGAGCGGCCGTGGTCGTGCAGCCCGCTGCCCTGGCCGGGCACCCAGGACAGCAGCCACACCTCGTAGCCGGGTCCGGTGCGCAGGCGGTGGTACCAGCGGCTCGTCGCGTCGAACCGGACGAGGTGGGCCCACTGCGAGCGGTCGGCGGCGATGGAGCGGGCCAGTCCGGCGAACTCGGCGACGGTGGCCGGGTGCTCGCGGGGGCTCTGGAGAAGGTGCGGGACCTCGAGGAGGTCGCCGGCGATCTGGAGGTCGTAGTCGCTGTTCATGGGTGCGGTGGGTCCTCGGCGAAGAGTGGGGGGCTGGCTGGGTGTCACGTACCGTCCGCCCGGATCGCGGGAGAACAGGAATGCCCTGGTGCGGGCGGGGCACAAGCAGCCGAGTCACGATGGACTCAGGAGCAGCCGGAGCGATGGGCTCAACAGCTGGAACAGCAACAACAGCTACAGCGAGCGCGGGCAGCACCGTGGGACCCGGCGGTGCGGGTCGAGGTGAGCGCCAAGTTCGCGAGCATGCCCACAAGGACAGCGGCTCACACCTTCACTGTCAACTCGACACCCTGGAAGTGGGAGATGTTTCACCTCATCCGGTCCATCTGGGTGGTGAAAGGTTTGTTCAGGCGTCTTCCGGGACACATGGCGCACAACCGGGCGCACGGGCCGTGAGTTCTCCGTGACTTCCACACGGGCGTACGGAACGAGTTCGAACTGATGGGCGTCCTCCCCCGTACAGGTCCGCAAGGCCCGGTGCGACTCGGCAGCCCTTTCGGGTCTCGTCTGCTTGTCAAGGTTTATGCCGATTTGAACACTTTCAGCAAGGCCTTGGTTCCGCAGAGTGAATAAGGGGCCCAATAGCAGATCTCGGCTTGACTCGCCCGGAGCAGCACACTTGTAATTTCACTCGTGTCGTTCAGCCGAAATCGGTAACGGCCGTCACACGGGGACGCGAAGACAGACGAGGGGCGCACATGACCGAGCTGGTGCAGCAACTGCTGGTCGACGACGCGGACGAGGAACTCGGCTGGCAGGAGCGCGCGCTGTGCGCCCAGACCGACCCCGAGTCCTTCTTTCCCGAGAAGGGCGGCTCCACCCGCGAGGCCAAGAAGGTCTGCCTCTCCTGCGAGGTCCGCTCCGAGTGCCTCGAGTACGCCCTCGCCAACGACGAGCGCTTCGGCATCTGGGGCGGCCTGTCGGAACGCGAACGCCGCAGGCTGAAGAAGGCCGCCGTCTGACCCGAGGCAGGCGTCACCGCACTTTTCGTACGCAACCGCACGGCCCGTCGCACCTGGTTGTCCACAGGCGGCGGGCCGCCGTCTTGCCCAGCCGATAGTGTGGGCGCTCGTCCGAGACGCCTCGCCGCCCCCTCAGGGCACAGGCGTCCACCGCAGTCCACCGAACCGGGGCCCGTACCTCGATGTCCGTGCACAGCCACACGGCAGCCCAAGACCACGCTGCCACCCCTGAGTTCCCGCGCCATGTGGTGACCGCGGTGCTCGTCTCCCACGACGGCGCCCGCTGGCTGCCCGACGCGCTCGCCGGGCTGCTCGGCCAGGAGCGCCCCGTGCAGTTCGCCCTGGCCGCCGACACCGGCAGCGCGGACGACTCCGCCCGGCTGGTCACCGAGGCCCTCGGTGCCGACCGGGTGCTGCACCTCGCCCGGCGCACCGGCTTCGGCCAGGCCGTCGAGGAGGCCACGCGCACCGCCCCGGTCCTCACCCCGGACGAGCTGCCGTACCTCAAGCGGCCGAGCGGCTGGGACCCGGTCACGCGCACCTGGCGCGACGACGCCTACGACCTGCCGGAGCTGCCGCACGGCGAGCCCGTCCAGTGGCTGTGGCTGCTGCACGACGACTGCGCCCCCGAACCCGACGCCCTGGCCGAACTGCTGCGCGTCGTGGAGAACGAAATGGAGCTCGGCCGCGACGACGTCGCCGTCGTGGGCCCCAAGCTCCGCGGCTGGTACGACAAGCGGCAGCTCCTGGAGGTCGGCGTCTCCATCGCCAACTCCGGCCGCCGCTGGACCGGCCTGGACCGCCGCGAACAGGACCAGGGCCAGCACGACCACGTCCGGTCCGTGCTCTCGGTGTCCACCGCCGGCATGCTGGTCCGCCGCGACGTCTTCGAGCAGCTCGGCGGTTTCGACCGGCGCCTCCCCCTCATGCGGGACGACGTCGACCTGTGCTGGCGCGCCCAGGCCGCGGGCCACCGCGTCCTCATCGCCCCCGAGGCCGTCGTCCGCCATGCCGAGGCAGCCTCCCGCGAGCGCCGCACCGTCGACTGCGCGGGCCGCACCACCGCCTCCCCGCACAAGGTCGACAAGGCCGGCGCCGCCTACACCCTGCTCGTCAACACCCGTACCGCCGCGCTGCCCTGGGTGCTGGTGCGGCTGGTCCTCGGCACCCTGCTGCGGACCGTCGCCTACCTCGTCGGCAAGGTCCCCGGACAGGCCCTCGACGAGATCCGCGGCCTCCTCGGCACCCTGCTGCGGCCCGAGCGGATCATCGCCGGGCGCGGCAGCCGCGGCAAGCCGGTCGTCGACAAGGACGAGCTCCGGCAGTTGTTCCCGCCGCCCGGCGCGACCGTGCGGGCCACGGTCGAGCAGGTCGCGGGCAACCTCTTCGGCGGCTCCGACGCCGACGCCTCCACCGCCGGACGCCACGGCGGCGGCATCGAGTCCGGACCCGGCGGCGACGACGCCGAGTTCCTGGAGATCGAGCAGTTCGCCCGCCTCAAGCGCATCGCCCGCAAGCCGGGGCCGGTGCTCTTCCTGGTGCTGCTGCTGGTCGCCCTGGTCGCCTGCCGCAACCTCCTGGGCGGCGGCGCGCTCGCGGGCGGCGCCCTGCTGCCCGCCCCGGCCGACGCGAGCGAGCTGTGGGCGCGCTACGCGGACGCGTGGCACGCGGTGGGCGCCGGCGGCACCCCCTCCGCGCCCCCCTACCTGGCGATCATCGCCGCGCTGTCCTCCGTGCTGTTCGGCTCGACCGGTCTCGCGCTGACGGTCCTGCTGGTCTGCTCGGTGCCGCTGGCCGGCTTCACGGCCTACTTCGCCTCCAGACCGCTCGTCGAGTCGCGCCTCCTGCGCGCGTGGGCGGCCGTCGTCTACGCCTTCCTGCCCGCGGCCACCGGCGCCCTCGCCGGCGGCCGCGTCGGCACGGCCGTCCTCGCCGTCCTGCTGCCGCTCATCGCGCGCGCGGGCGTCGCGGCGGCCGGACTGACGAACAGCACGGGCGCGCGTGGCAGTTGGCGCGCCACCTGGGCGTTCGCCCTGCTGCTCACCATCACCACCGCGTTCACGCCGATCATCTGGCCGATCACGCTGCTCCTCGGCATCGGCCTGCTGGTGGTGCGCCGCGGTGACATCACCGCCTACGGCCTGCGCTTCCTGGCCCAGTTCGGCACCCCGCTGCTGGTCCTCGCGCCCTGGTCGCTGACGCTGCTGCCGTTCGGCTTCTTCGAGCAGGCGGGCCTGGAGTACGGCTCCTCGACCGCCTCCGCGCTCGACCTGCTGGGCGCGAGCCCCGGCGGGCCCGGCACCGTCGACGGGCTGATGCTCATCGGCGTGGTGCTGGCCGCGCTGGCCGCCCTGCTGCGCACCGAGCGGCAGTTCGGCATCTGGACGGCCTGGGCGGTGGCCCTGGTCGGCCTCGTCTTCGCGGTCCTGTCCAACGAGTCGACCTGGGCCGGCCCCGCCACCCTCGTCTACGGTCTCGCCCTGCTGGCCGCCGCCATGCTCGGCGCCGACGGGGCACGCGCGCGTGTGGCCGAGCAGAGCTTCGGCTGGCGCCAGCCGGTCGCCGCGCTGATCGCCTTCGCCTCCGCCGCGGGCCCGCTGCTCGTCGCCGCAGGCTGGATGATCGGCGGCGCCGACGGACCGCTGGAGCGCCGCGACCCCGTGCAGGTGCCCGCGTTCGTCGCCGAGGAGAGCGGCACCCGCGACCAGGCCCGCACCCTCGTCCTCGACAGCGACTCCTCCGCCCACGTCGGCTACATGCTGGTGCGCGGCTCCGGCGCCCGCCTCGGCGACGCCGAACTGGCCGCGGCCGACGGCGAGAACACCAGGCTGGACAAGGTCGTCGCCAACCTCGTCGCCGGCTCCGGCGCCGACCAGGCGAACCAGCTCGGCGGTTTCGCCGTGCGCTACGTCCTCGTCCACAAGGGCGCGCCCCGCGAGGTCACGCGCGTGCTGGACGCCACCCCCGGCCTGACCCGGCTCAGCCAGCAGGACGGCAGCGGACTGTGGCGGGTGGACCAGGAGGTCGCGCGCGCGACGATCGTCGCGAAGTCCGGCTCCGGCACCGCGACCCCCGTCGCCGCGGGCCCCGTCGACATCCACACCACGGTCCCGTCCGGTGCCGACGGCCGCGTCCTGCGCCTCGCCGACACCGCCGACGAGGGCTGGACGGCCACCCTGGACGGCAAGCCGCTGACCCGCACCACGGTCGACGGCTGGGCCCAGGGCTTCGAACTGCCCGCCTCGGGCGGCAGGCTGGACGTCACCTTCGACGACCCCTTCACCCACACCCTGTGGCTGTGGATCCAGGGCTTCCTCGCCGTCGTCCTCGTGGTGATGGCCCTGCCCGGCCGTCGCCGCGACGTCGACGACGACCTCCCCGAGGAGCCGGCCGTGCCCGCCCAGGCCGTCGCGGGCGAGGGGCGCCGCGCCCGCCGGCTGCGCGCCCAGGCCGAGGGCGAGGAGACCCCCGGACCCGAGGACTTCCCCGCACCCGCGCCGGAGGCCCCCGCCGCGGTCCCGGAGCAGCAGTCCTACGGCGACTGGGACGCCCCGAGCCACGCGCACGCCGAGTACGGCGGCTACGCCGACGACCAGTACCAGAACGCCCAGCAGTACCCGGCGGGCGGCTACGACCAGCAGCCGTACCAGGCGGACCCCTACCAGGGCGGCCAGTACGACCCCTACGCCTACGGCGGGCAGCACCAGCAGACGTCGTACGACCAGACGTACGGCGGCCAGTACGAGCAGCAGCAGTACGACCAGGGCTACGACCCCGCGTACGACCCGGCGCAGCAGCACCCGGGCGCCCCCGGCAGCGAGCGCCCCGACGGGAGTCAGCAGTGAACCGCACCACCGTGTCCCTCATCGCCGGCACCGCGGCGCTCGCCGCCGTCACCGGGTTCGCCACGCTCAGCTCACCGCAGGCCGCCGGCACCGCCGGGACGGCCGCCGAGCTGCCCGTGGAGCGCACCAGCCTGCTGTGCCCCTCGCCCAGCACCTCCGACATAGCGGAGACGTCGTACACGTCCTTCACTCCCGTCACCAAGGGCGCGGGCGGCGACGGCAAGGCCGAACTCCAGGCGGCCGCCGAGAAGTCGGACGGCAAGAGCACGAGCAAGAGCAAGGACAAGGGCAAGAAGGCCGGCAAGCCGGTCCTCGCGCCCGAGGAGCCCGGCAAGCCCGCCACCGGTGACACCTCCGGCGGCGACGCGCCGGCTCTCGTCGGCACCGCCGAGGGGAAGTTCGCGCCCGGCTGGACCGTCCAGGAGACCACGCAGGTCGCCGCGGGCTCCGGCCGCGGGCTCCAGGGCGTCAACTGCTCGGCCCCCGACACCGAGTTCTGGTTCCCGGGCGTGAGCACAGCCGCCGACCGCACCGACTACGTCCACCTGACCAACCCCGACGACTCCGCCGCCGTCGTCGACATCGAGCTCTACGGCAAGGACGGCGCCCTGGACTCCTCCCTGGGGGAGGGCATCACCGTCGCGCCGCACTCCAGCGACCCGATCCTGCTGTCCACGCTCACAGAGGAGAAGCAGGAGAACCTCACCGTCCATGTGAACGTCCGCAGCGGGCGTGTGGGCGCGGCCGTGCAGGCGCTGGACGACAAGCTCGGCGGTGACTGGCTGGCCGCCGCCACCGACCCGTCCGGAAGCCTGGTGCTGCCGGGCATCCCGAAGGACGCCACCGCCGTGCGCCTGGTCGCCTTCACGCCCAGCGACTCCGACGCCGACCTGAAGGTGCAGCTCGCGTCCCCGTCCGGCCTGATCACCCCCGCCGGCAACGAGACGCTGCACGTGAAGGCGGGCATGACGGCCTCGGCCGACCTCGGTGACGTCACGCGCGGGGAGGCCGGTTCGCTGGTGCTCACCTCCAGCGACGCCTCCGCGCCGGTGGTCGCCGCGCTGCGGGTCGTCCGCGGCAAGGGCGACGACCAGGAGACGGCCTTCATTCCCGCCACGCGTCCGGTCGGCGCGCGCGCGACGGCCGCCGACAACAGCGCCAAGGGCACCACGCTGTCCCTGACCGCCCCCAAGGGCGCTGCCACCGTCAAGGTCACGGCCTCGGCGGGCAGCGAGGGCGGCGCGGCCGTCTCGAAGACGTTCACCCTCAGGGCGGGCACCACGCAGAACGTGGAGGCCCCGGTCCCGACCGGCCTCAAGGGCACCTACGCCCTCACGGTGGAGCGGGTCTCGGGAGGCCCGGTCTACGGCGCCCGCACCCTGGCGGCGACGGAGGACGGCGTCCCGGGCTTCACGATCCAGACCCTCCCGGACGACCGGGGCATGGTGGCGGTGCCGGAGGCGGACCAGGACCTGTCGGTGCTCCAGAAGTAGCCGGGACGATCCGTGGGCGGTTCAGTCCTCGCCGTACCGCGGATCGACCGTCTCGGGGGTGAGTCCCAGCAGCTCGGCGATCTGCTCCACGACGACCTCGTGCACCAGCGCCGCCCGCTCGTCGCGCCCCTTGGTGCGGATCTCCACGGGACGCCGGTAGACGACCACGCGCGCGGGGCGTCCTTCCCGCGCGGGAATCGTCCCGCCGAGCGGCACCGCCTCGTCGTTCCAGGTCCGCCCGTCCAGCCGGGGGACCTCCAGGACCAGGAAATCGATGTCGGCGAGCTGCGGCCAGCGCCGCTCCAGGCGCTCCACGGAGTCCTGCACCAGGTCCGCGAACGCCTCGGCCCGGCTCGCGGCGAGCGGTACCTGCGGCGGGGCGATCGGACCGCGCATGCCTCGTCCGTGGCGATCACGGCGGCGGGGCCCGGGGCCGGTGGCACGGGGCGGTACGGGGTTGTCCATCACTGGTGAAGGGTAATCCTCACCGCCCTCCGGTGCCCGGCCCCCACGCGCTATCGGGACACCGTCCGAAACCACGTACGGCCGCCTCGTACGGCGTGTCGGCGGTTGAGCATTCCAGCCAAGGTTGGGCTCGATTCCGTATCTCTCCGAGACCGTCGATCGCCAGGCGATTGACATGGTTTGTACCGAGTGGTGATCGCGTTCGGGTCGGACCGGCTGTCCGGAAACGGGTGTCCGCGCAGGTCATGGCGGTGTGATCGGAGGGGCGTGTGGGGCGTTTCACAACACGACACGGTGGGGTGACCTGGGGGAGAGTCGTCGCGGCCCGCTCAAGAGTGCGGTACCGTCCAACGTCGTGAGCCCTGTACGTCGCTGTTCGCGCACCGCTTGCGGCCGTCCCGCCGTCGCGACGCTGACGTACGTCTACGCCGACTCGACCGCGGTCCTCGGCCCGCTCGCCACCTACGCCGAACCCCACTGCTACGACCTGTGCGCCGAGCACTCCGAGCGCCTCACCGCCCCGCGCGGCTGGGAGGTCGTCCGGCTCCTCGACGGTTCGGCCCCGGCCCGGCCCAGCGGGGACGACCTGGAAGCGCTCGCCAACGCCGTGCGTGAGGCGGCCCGCCCTCAGGAGCGCGCGGCCGAGGCCGGCGGAGCCCGGCGGGCCGACCCGATGGAGGTCGCGCGCCGCGGTCATCTCCGGGTGCTGCGCTCGCCGGACAACTGAACCGTTCCGCCTGCCACTTGTGCACGTGTTCCGTCGACTGACGCACGCCCATTGACGGTTCGCCGGCGCGGACGCGACCATTCCGTGAGCCGAAGTGAGACATCGCTTTCCGCATGACGGAATCGGGGAGGCGCCCGTGTACGTCCAGGAACTCGAACCCGTCGCCCACTCGCTCGGGCTGTCCGCCCTCGTCGCGGCCCTGCCCCTGGTGATCGTCCTCGTCCTGCTCGGCGGCGTCCGCATGAAGGCGCACCTGGCGGGCCTCACCGGCCTCCTGGCGGCCGCTCTGGTCGCCTGGCTCGCCTACGGCATGCCGCTGGGCCAGACCGTCTCCAGCGCCGCCCAGGGGGCCGTCTTCGGCCTCTTCCCCATCCTGTGGATCGTCGTCAACGCCCTGTGGGTGTACCGGATGACCGTCCGCACCCGGCACTTCGACATCCTGCGCCGCTCCTTCGGGCGGCTCTCCGACGACCCGCGCGTCCAGGCCCTCGTCGTCGCCTTCTGCTTCGGCGCGCTCCTGGAGGCCCTCGCGGGCTTCGGCGCCCCGGTCGCGATCTGCTCGGTCATGCTCGTCGCCCTCGGCTTCGACCCGGTGCGCGCGGCGGTCGTCGCGCTGGTCGCCAACACCGCCCCGGTCGCCTTCGGGGCCATGGGCACACCGGTGGTGACACTCGCTCAGGTCACCGGACTGCCCCTGGACGACGTGGCGTCCGTGGTGGGCCGCCAGACGCCGTTGCTGGCCCTCGTGGTGCCCCTCGTGCTGGTGCTCCTCGTCGACGGCAAGCGGGGCCTGCGCGAGACCTGGGTGCCCGCCCTGGTCTGCGGAGTGGCCTTCGCCGTCGCCCAGTTCGCGGCCTCCAACTACGTCTCCGCCCAACTGGCCGACATCGGCGCCGCCCTGGCCGGCGCGGGCGCCCTGGTCGCCGTGCCACGCGCGCGCGTACCGGCCGACGAGTCCGTACGCGCGTCCGTGCTGACCGGCGCGCGCAGCGAGGACCTGGACGAGACCGACCCGCGCGGCGAAGTCCTGCGCGCCTACTCGCCGTACGCCCTGATCGTCGTGATCTTCTCCGTCGCCCAGATCCCGGCCGTCAAGGACTGGCTGGCCGAGGCGACCCGGACGTACGACTGGCCCTTCCTGAACGTCGTGGGCCCCGACGGCGATCCGGTCGGCGGCAACGTCTTCACCTGGCCGGTCGTCTCCACCGGCGGCACCCTCGTGCTGCTCGCGGGCATCCTCACGGCCCTCGTGCTCGGCGTGCACGCGCGCGTGGCGGTGCGTGAATGGGCGGCCACCGTCCATGAGTTGAGGTTCGCGATCCTGACCGTGACGTCGGTGCTGGCGCTCGCGTACGTCATGAACCTCTCCGGACAGGCGGCCACCATCGGCCACTTCGTGGCCGCCGCGGGCGCGGGCCTCGCCTTCCTGTCGCCGGTCCTGGGCTGGTTCGGGGTGGCCGTCTCCGGCTCCGACACCTCGGCCAACGCGCTGTTCGGGGCGTTGCAGGTGACCGCGGCCCGCGAGTCCGGCCTGTCGCCGGAGCTGCTGGCCGCCGCCAACAGCTCCGGAGGTGTGCTCGGCAAGATGATCTCGCCGCAGAACCTCACCATCGCCTGCGCGGCCGTCGGACTCGCGGGCCGCGAGGGGGACCTGCTGCGCAAGGTGCTGCCCTGGAGCCTCGGACTGCTGCTGGTGATGTGCCTGATCGTGGTCGGGCAGAGCTCACCCGTACTGGACTGGATGCTGCCCTGACCCCCGGACGCCCTCTGACCTCAGATAACGGCTGGGCGTCCACTCGGCTCCCGCGCTACGCGCTGTCAGTACGCCCGGGTAGTTTGTGGTGACCGACAGGACTTTCAGAAGGGTTGGCCGTGGCTGATCTGTCACAGCTCGTGAAGGCGTACGACGTGCGCGGAGTCGTTCCCGACCAGTGGGACGAGACGCTGGCCGAGCTCTTCGGTGCCGCTTTCGTCCAGGTGACCGGGGCGAGCGCCATCGTGACGGGTCACGACATGCGGCCCACGTCCCCCGCCCTGTCGCGGGCCTTCGCGCGCGGAGCGGCCGCCCGCGGCGTCGACGTCACCGAGATCGGCCTGTGCTCGACCGACCAGCTCTACTACGCCTCCGGCGCGCTGGACCTGCCGGGCGCGATGTTCACGGCCTCCCACAATCCCGCGCAGTACAACGGCATAAAGATGTGCCGCGCGGGCGCCGCCCCGGTCGGCCAGGACACCGGCCTCGCCGAGATCCGCGCACTGGTCGAGCGGTGGAGCGAGACGGGCGGCCCGGAGCCGGCGGCCGCCACGGGGACGATCACCGAGCGGGACACCCTGCGGGACTACGCGGCCCACCTGCGCTCCCTCGTCGACCTGACTTCCATCCGCCCCCTCAAGGTCGTCGTCGACGCGGGCAACGGCATGGGCGGTCACACCGTCCCGACCGTCTTCGCCGGGCTGCCCCTGGACACCGTCCCGATGTACTTCGAACTGGACGGCACCTTCCCGAACCACGAGGCCAACCCCCTCGACCCGGCCAACATCGTCGACCTCCAGAAGCGCGTCCGCGAGGAGGGGGCCGACCTCGGCATCGCGTTCGACGGCGACGCCGACCGCTGCTTCGTCGTCGACGAGCACGGCGACCCGGTCTCCCCGTCCGCCGTCACCGCCCTGGTGGCCTCCCGGGAGCTCGCCCGGCACGGCGGCAAGGGCACGGTCATCCACAACCTGATCACGTCCTGGTCGGTCCCGGAGGTCGTCGAGGAGAACGGCGGCACACCGGTACGCACCCGCGTGGGTCACTCCTTCATCAAGGCGGAGATGGCCAGGACCGGCGCGATCTTCGGCGGCGAGCACTCCGCGCACTACTACTTCAAGGACTTCTGGAACGCCGACACGGGCATGCTGGCGGCCCTGCACGTCCTGGCCGCGCTGGGCGGCCAGGAAGGCCCGCTGTCGTCCCTGGTGGCCCAGTACGACCGCTACGCGGGCTCCGGCGAGATCAACTCCACGGTCGCCGACCAGACGGACCGCCTGGCGGCGATCAGGGCGGCCTACGAGGACCAGGAGGGCGTACGGCTCGACGAACTCGACGGCCTCACGATCACCACCGCCGACTGGTGGTTCAACGTCCGTCCCTCCAACACCGAGCCCCTCCTGCGCCTGAACGCGGAGGCGAGGGACGAGGCGACGATGGCGAAGGTACGGGACGAAGTTTTGGCGATCATCAGGGCCTGATCCCGTGGCCGGGGGCGAGGGGCGGGCAGCCGCTGGGCTGAGCG
>NZ_LJBR01000590.1 GCF_001282115.1 Streptomyces sp. NRRL B-24085
CCCCCCGGTCGACCGACGCCCCCGCCCCTCGAACGGTTGAGCGACATTCGGTAATACCTCGGCAAAAACCCCGCCCATCGGAATGGGAATGTCTCCCTCCGGTGTTGCCGCCCTTGGAGGGTGTCCCACGCCCTCCGTCCGGCATGCCCGCTGCAAGGAGGAACGCCACGTGAGCCAGTACGTCAGCAGGCTCCAGCGTCGCTCCCAGGCCGCCGTGCCCCACCGGCTGCGCCTGCACCGCCGCCCCCGCCGTGTCGCCATGCTCTCCGTGCACACCTCCCCGCTCCACCAGCCCGGCACCGGCGACGCCGGCGGCATGAACGTCTACATCGTGGAGCTCGCGCAGCGCCTCGCCGCGATCAACATCGAGGTCGAGATCTTCACGCGCGCGACGACCGGCGGCCTCCCGCCCACCGTCGAGATGGCCCCCGGCGTCCTGGTCCGCCACGTCGACGCGGGCCCTTACGAGGGCCTCAACAAGGAGGACCTCCCCGCCCAGCTCTGCGCCTTCACGCACGGCGTGATGCAGGCGTGGGCCGGCCACCGCCCCGGCCACTACGACCTGGTCCACTCGCACTACTGGCTCTCCGGCCACGTCGGCTGGCTCGCCGCCCAGCGCTGGGGGACCCCGCTGGTGCACGCCATGCACACCATGGCCAAGGTCAAGAACGCCAACCTCGCCGACGGCGACACCCCCGAGCCCGCCGCCCGCGTCATCGGCGAGACCCAGATCGTCGCCGCCGCCGACCGCCTCATCGCGAACACCGCCGAGGAGCGCGAGGAACTCGTGCACCACTACGCCGCCGACCCCGCCAAGGTCGCCGTCGTGCACCCCGGTGTGAACCTCGACCGCTTCCGCCCGGCGGACGGCCGGGCGGCGGCCCGCGCCCGGCTCGGTCTGCCGCAGGACGCCCTGATCCCCCTCTTCGCGGGCCGCATCCAGCCGCTGAAGGCCCCGGACGTCCTCCTGCGTGCCGTGGCGGTCCTGCTCGACCAGCGCCCCGACCTGCGCTCCCGCATCCTCGTGCCGGTCGTCGGCGGCCTCAGCGGCAGCGGCCTCGCCAAGCCGGAGGGCCTGCAGAAGCTGGCCTCCCGACTCGGCATCGCGGATGTCGTACGGTTCCAGCCGCCCGTCGGCCAGGAGCAGCTCGCCGACTGGTTCCGGGCCGCTTCCGTGCTGGTCATGCCCTCCTACAGCGAGTCCTTCGGCCTGGTCGCCATAGAGGCCCAGGCGGCCGGCACCCCGGTGCTCGCGGCGGCGGTCGGCGGGCTGCCGGTGGCCGTGGCCCACGAACGGACCGGGTTCCTCGTACGGGGACACGATCCGGCCGCCTACGCGCGCGTGCTGGGCGACTTCGCCGACAACCCCGCGCTCACGGCCCGCATGGGCGAGGCGGCCGCCCGGCACGCCCGGTCCTTCGGCTGGGACACCGCGGCCGCGGCGACGGCGGACGTGTACGTGGCCGCGGCACAGTCGTACCGGCGTCACGTACGCTCGCTGCATGGCTGACGAAGAGAAGGCAGCGCAGGTCATCGAGGGCGTCCTCAAGGACACCGAGGTCGAGTGGGAGAGCCCCGCACCCGGCAACTACGTCGTGCAACTCCCCGGCACCCGCAAGCTGAAGACGACCGTCTCCCTCCTCGTCGGCCGCCACTCCCTGTCGCTGAACGCCTTCGTCATCCGCCACCCCGACGAGAACGAACCCGCCGTCCACCGCTGGCTCCTGGAGCGCAACCTCAAGCTGTACGGCGTGAGTTACGCCGTCGACCGGCTCGGCGACGTCTACGTCACCGCCAAGCTCCCCCTCTCCGCGGTCACCCCCGACGAGGTCGACCGCCTCCTCGGCCAGGTCCTGGAGGCGGCCGACGGCAGCTTCAACACCCTGCTGGAGCTGGGTTTCGCCAGCGCGATCCGCAAGGAGTACGAGTGGCGGGTGGCCCGGGGCGAGTCCACGCGCAACCTGGACGCGTTCGCGCACCTGACCCGGCGCGCGGAGGACTGACCCCGGGTCGTCTCCGGGTCGTCCCCGGGTTGTCTCCGTCCCTCGGCGCCTAGCGGCGCGGCAGTGAGCCGGAGGGCTGCGGCTCGCTGGTCGGCTCGTGGCCCGGGCCGGGGTCCTCGGGTGCGGTCGGCTTGTCGAGCTGGTCCGCGAAAGCCCGTAGCGCGTCGGCGAGTTCCTTCTTGGTCGGCAGCTCGTCGACCTTCCTGTCGAGCTCGGCGATACGCCGGTTGAGCTCCTCCAGCTCGCTCGGCGTGGTGGGCCCCTCGGTGGGCTCCTCGGTCGGCTCTTCCGTGGGCTCGTCGGGAGACGTGGAGGTGGGGCTGGGGTCGACGCCCCCGGCGGTGCCGCCGCTGCCGCCCACCGTGCCGCCGTCACCGCCTCCGCCGTCCGTGCCCGCATCCGGCGGGAGGGTCTCCGACACACTCGTTCCGGCGGCGGGCTCGTCGTCCGAGCTCGCTGCGATGGCGCCGCCCACACTGAGGGCGACCAGCGCGGCCGCCCCCGCGACGGCCACGGAAAGACGTCTGAACGGCAAGGAGTTCTGTCTGTCATCCATGCCGTGACGCTAACCCGCGCCGATCACCGGACGGACGCCTTTCGTGGATCTCCCGGCACTGGTCCGGTAGCGCCCCGGCGTCACCCCCACCAACCGCTTGAAGTGCCGGGTGAGATGGGCCTGGTCGTGGAATCCGGTGAGCGCGGCGACCTCGGCGGGCCCCTGTCCCGCGAGCAGCAGACGCCGGGCCCGGTCGACCCGCCGCGAGGTCAGGTACTGGTGCGGCGCGATGCCGTACGCGGCACTGAACGACCGTACGAGATGCGCCGGATGGGCCTGTACGACCCCCGCCGCCTCCTCCAGCGACAGCCCCTCCACGACCCGCTCGTCGAGGAGTTCGCGCAGCCGGCGGGCGAGGGCGGGGTCGCGGCGCGCGGGCCCGTCGTGGGACGGCGGCCGCAGCAGGGACCGGAGCCGGTCGCCGATGAGCGTCAGCCTGCTCTCCGCCTCGAACTCCTCCCCGGGCCTGGCCAGCGCGGTGTGCAGCTGCCCCACCCGCCGCCGCAGCACGGGATCGCGCAGGTCCGGTCCGTCGACGGCGGCCCCGATGAGCTCGTCGCCGAGATGGGTGCGGTCGAGGTAGAGGACCCGCTTGCGGAAGCCGTCGGGCGTGGCGGGCGAGCCGTTGTGCGGGACGTGCGGCGGCAGCAGCGACACGGTGTCGTCCGGCGTGCCGTGCTCATGCCGGTCGAGGTCGTACCGTACGGCGCCGTCGTCCACGATGAGCAGCGTCCACGCCTCGTGCACGTGCATCGGGTAGGCGTACTCGGTGAAACGGGCGTGGAAGACCTCGGTGACGCCCGGGACGGCGGGTCGCCACGCGGTGACTTCCTGCGCGGGCATGGTCGGTGCCGCCATGCAAAGAACGTACAAGACGAGGCCGTACGACGCCCGCCAGTCTCAGCGTATGAACGATGAACCCATCCGCTTCGACACCAAGATCGCCGTCCTGCTGCGCGAGGACCTGGAGACCTGGCAGCGCCTGAACGTCACCGCGTTCCTCGTCAGCGGCCTGGGCACGCAGGCCCCCGAGGTGGTCGGCGAGCCGTACGAGGACGCCGACGGTGTGCCCTACCTGCCGATGTTCCGGCAGCCCGTGCTGGTCTTCGAGGGCACGAAGGAGACGCTGAAGGCGGCCCACGCGCGCGTGCTGTCCCGTTCGCTCCCGCGCGCGCTCTTCACGGGCGACCTGTTCTCGACGGGCAACGACCGGGACAACCGCGCGGCCGTACGGGCGGTGGCGACGGAGGAGCTGGACCTGGTGGGCCTCGCGGTGTACGGCCCGCGCAACGCCGTGGACAAGGTGCTCAAGGGCGCGCGGATGCACCCCTGAGCGCTGCTCAAGCCGCCCCGGCCTCGGCGGGCGCGGGCTGCTCGGACACGACGGTCGCGCCGGCCGTCTCCCGGGACAGGTGGCGCATCAGGGCGGCGTAGCCCACCGCCGCCACCGTCCCGACCACCGCGCACAGCCCCCACAGCCACTCCGCCCCGAACCGGTCGATGACGAATCCGGACATCAGGGGCGCCACCAGGGCGGCGACCGACCAGGACAGCGTGTACATGCCCTGGTAGCGGCCACGGCCGTGGGTGGGGGAGAGGCGGACGACGAGCCCGGTCTGGGTGGGCGCGTTGATCATCTCGCCCAGGGTCCACACGCACACGGTGACGGCGAACAGGCCGACGGACCCGGCGAAGGCGGTGAGCCCGAAGCCGTATCCCGCGAGCAGGGACGACACGACGAGGAGCCGCTGCGGGTCCCGGTCCTGGATGAACCGGGTCACCGGGATCTGGAGCGCGACGATGAGGACGCCGTTGAGGGCGATGGCCAGGCCGTAGTCGGCGGGCGTGAACCCGGCTTCGCCCATCGCGACCGGCAGCCCGATCGAACCCTGCTGGAAGATCACGGCGACCAGGAAGGACAGCCCTACGACGCTCATGAACCGCCCGTCGCGCAGGACGGTGCCGAGGCGGACATCGTCGACGGCCTTTTCGGCGTGCTGGGCGACGGGCCGGGACTCGGGCAGCCTGAGGAAGACGACGACCGCGCAGACGGCGGTCATCCCGGCCTCGATCAGGAAGCCCGCGAGATAGCTGTACTCGGCGATGAACCCGGCGCCCATGGAGGAGACGGCGAAGCCGAGGTTGATGGCCCAGTAGTTGAGGGAGAAGGCCCGCACCCGGTCCTCGGGCCGCACGATGTCGGCCATCATCGCCTGCACGGCCGGGCGGGAGGCGTTGGAGGTCATGCCGACGAGGAACGCGACGGCGGCGATGGCGACGGGGTGGTGCATGAAGCCGAGCAGCGCCACGGAGCCGGCGGTGGCGGACTGCGCGACGAGGAGGGTGGGCCGCCGCCCCAGCCGGTCGGTCATCACCCCGGCGCCGATGGACGACACGACCCCGCCCAGCCCGTGCAGCGAGGCGACGAGACCGGCGTAGGAGGCGGAGTAGCCGCGGTCGAGGGTGAGGTAGAGGGCCATGAAGGTGGCGACGAAGGCACCCAGGCGGTTGACGAGGGTGCTGGTCCACAGCCACCAGAACTCGCGCGGCAACCCGGAGACGGTCTCGCGGGTGGCACGTCTCAGGGCGGCGAGTGGCATGGCGGGTCCCCCACGGTGGCTCTACGTAAGTAAGTGGCTCTGACGGCAGGCACAACTTACGAAGGCGAGGCCGGGGCGGGCCACCCAATTAACAGATCCCGTCAACCGTCCGTCTGTCGAGCGGGCACCACCGCGACCGAAGGCGTGGATTACGCTCATACGCATGGCCGACGCACCGTACAAGCTGATCCTCCTCCGCCACGGCGAGAGCGAATGGAACGCGAAGAACCTGTTCACCGGCTGGGTGGACGTCAACCTCAACGAGAAGGGCGAGAAGGAGGCAGTCCGCGGCGGCGAACTCCTGAAGGACGCCGACCTCCTGCCCGACGTGGTCCACACGTCCCTCCAGAAGCGCGCGATCCGCACCGCCCAGCTCGCCCTGGAGTCCGCGGACCGCCACTGGATCCCGGTCCACCGCTCCTGGCGCCTGAACGAACGCCACTACGGCGCCCTCCAGGGCAAGGACAAGGCCCAGACCCTCGCGGAGTTCGGCGAGGAGCAGTTCATGCTGTGGCGCCGCTCCTACGACACCCCGCCGCCGCCCCTTGAGGACGGCACGGAGTTCTCCCAGTCGGACGACCCCCGCTACGCCACGATTCCCCCGGAGCTCCGCCCCCGCACGGAGTGCCTGAAGGACGTCGTCGTCCGCATGCTCCCGTACTGGTACGACGGCATCGTCCCCGACCTGCTCGCCGGCCGCACGGTCCTGGTCGCGGCCCACGGCAACAGCCTCCGCGCCCTGGTCAAGCACCTGGACGGCATCTCCGACGCCGACATCGCGGGCCTGAACATCCCGACGGGCATCCCCCTGTACTACGAACTCGACGCGTCCTTCAACCCGGTGACCCCCGGCGGCAAGTACCTCGACCCGGAGGCAGCGGCGGCAGCCATCGAGGCGGTCAAGAACCAGGGCAAGAAGAAGTAGGGTTTGTGATCATGCCCCTGACCTGCGCGTACCGCGCGGGTCAGGGGTTTTGTGCTGTTCGGGCCACTAGCGGCTGCGCTGCTGGGCATCCCAGTTCTGCTGTTGCCAGAACAGGGTGAGGAACAGGGCCAAGAGGAGGTCGGGGGACAGTTCGTCCCCGTCGCCGGGGAGGTGGGCGCGGATGGGGCGGCTGCCGAGGCGGTCGTAGGAGATCTCGAGTGGGCCCACGGTCCGGACGCGGCTGACGCCTCTGTCGTGGCTGAGTTCGTAGGGGCCGAGGCGCAGCAGCCGGCTGCCGAACCTGCTGTGCTCGCAACTCCACCGGCCGACGGTGAGCGGCAGGGCGGACCATCTGCGGTAGGTGATCTCGATACCGGCCACGGACCGCAGGCTCGTGCTGAACCGCTGGTACTCGAGCGGCCAGGAACCGAGGGCACGCGGTGTGCCGTCCAGCCACTCCCGCGGACCGTACGTGACTTCCACACCACCGATGCTGCGCAGCAGCCCTCTTCGGTAGGTCAGCTCGATGTCCATGCCGTACCTCGCACCGGCGTGACGGCGACGGTTCTCATGGTCGCCCTCGCCGCCGCGGGACACCAGGCGCCCGGCCCGCCCGCGCGGCCGTCACACGGAAAACGGCACCGCGTGGATCTCGTCCGCCTTGTGACCCGCCCGTTCGTGTATCCGCTGGACCGCCTCCGGGGACGGGGCCTCCGAGAGGCAGTACACGACGCCGGACTCCGGGTCCGCCCAGGCGCGCTCGAAGTGCACGCCCTCTTCCTTCTCTATGGCGAGGTCGGCCTGGTGGGCCTCCATCAACTCGTCGGCCGTGATGCCCTGCATCCCACGGTGTACGTCCATGAACCGCGCCATGGTCTCCACCTCCCTGCCTTCCCCGAGCCGCACGGTCACCTCTCTCCCATGCTCCCCCTCCCCACCCGCCCGGTCGAGCCGGGACGCCGAGGGGCCCCGGGTCGTCCCGGGGCCCCTCGATTTCG
>NZ_LJBR01000591.1 GCF_001282115.1 Streptomyces sp. NRRL B-24085
GGATGTGTATAGGAGACAGGTTCCACGGAGGGTGACACGTCCGCGCGGCGGTGCTTCGGCGCCGCCGCGCAGGCGTGTCCGGGCCCGGGGCGACGGTCTTGACACCGCACCTGATCTGACGGACAGTCAGGAAATCTTGCGGACAAGGAGGTTGTCCTCATGGCCGACGATCCGGACACTCCGCCGACCCTGCCCGAGGCCCGCAATCCGCACGCCCCGCCCCCCGACCCGCTCACCCGCCTCAAGTCCTACGAAGGCCACCCCGCCGCCGTCTCCGCCACCGGCAAGGACCCCGTCAACCTGCCGATGATCCGGCACTGGTGCGAGGCCCTGGGGGACGCCCACCCGGCCTACTCGGGGCCCGGCGCCGTCGCCCCGCCCACCATGCTCCAGGTCTGGACGATGGGCGGCCTGAGCGGGCACCCGGGCAGATCGTCGGCGTACGACGAACTCCTCGCGCTGCTCGACGAGTCGGGCTGCACCTCGGTCGTCGCCACCGACTGCGAGCAGGAGTACTTCCGGCCACTGCGTCCCGGTGACGAGATCACGTTCGACACCGTCATCGAGTCGGTCTCGGACCGCAAGACCACCAGGCTCGGTACCGGTCACTTCGTCACGACCCGTACCGACGTCCGGGCGGCCGGGACCCTCGTCGGCACCCACCGGTTCCGCATCCTCAAGTACGCGCCCGTACGACGTGAGCAGGCCCCTGCCCGGCCCCGCCCCGTCGTCAACCGGGACAACGCCGGCTTCTGGGAGGGCGTCGAACAGCACAGGCTCCTCATCCAGCGCTGCACCGCCTGCACGGCCCTCCGCTTCCCGTGGCTGCCGGGCTGCGTCCACTGCGGGAGCCCCGACTGGGACACCGTCGAGGCGAGCGGAGAGGGGACCGTCCACTCGTACGTCGTCATGCACCACCCGCCCTTCCCGGCGTTCGACCCTCCCTACGCCGTCGTGCTCGTCGAACTCGCCGAGGGCGTGCGGATGATCAGCAACGTGGTCGGGACGCCGTACGACAAGGTGCGGATCGGGATGCCGGTGCGGCTCGTCTTCCAGTCCTACGACGGTGATCTCACCCTCCCCGTCTTCCGTGCCGCAGCCGAGGAGGCCGCCGTATGAGAACGGGCGACGAACTGCCGCCCCTGGAGATCCCGGTCACCCGCACGCTGATCGTCGCGGGGGCGATCGCCTCCCGGGACTACCAGGACGTGCACCACGACCCGGAGTCGGCCCGCCGCAAGGGCTCCCCGGACATCTTCATGAACATCCTGACGACGAACGGCCTGGTGGGCCGCTACGTCACGGACCACTTCGGGCCGCGGACCGTACTGAAGAAGGTCGCCATCAGGCTCGGCGCCCCCAACCACCCCGGCGACACCATGGTGCTGAGCGGAAGGGTGGAGACCGTCGAAGGCGACACCGCGACCGTGCGGATCGTGGGAACCAACGGCATCGGCAACCACGTCACGGGGACCGTCACCTTCTGCCTTAGGGACGCCGAATGAGCACACGCGCGCGTGAGCGGCTCGGCGGCCTGGCCGCGATCGCCGGCATCGGGGCCACCGCGTTCTCCAAGGACTCCGGCCGCAGCGAACTGGCCCTGGCCGCCGAGGCGGTCCGCGCGGCGCTCGACGACGCGGGGCTCACGGCCGCCGACGTCGACGGCATGGTCACCTTCACCATGGACACCAGCCCGGAGATCACCGTCGCCCAGGCCTGCGGGATCGGCGAGCTGTCCTTCTTCTCCCGCGTCCACTACGGCGGTGGCGCGGCCTGCGCGACCGTCCAGCAGGCGGTGCTCGCGATCGCGGCGGGCGTGGCCGAGGTCGTCGTCTGCTACCGCGCCTTCAACGAACGCTCCGGCCGCCGCTTCGGCTCCGGCGTCCAGCACCGCGAACCCTCCGCCGAGGGCGTCGCGCTCGGCTGGTCCCTGCCGTTCGGGCTGCTCACCCCGGCCTCCTGGGTGGCGATGGCGGCCCAGCGCTACCTGCACACCCACGGCCTCACCCCGGAGGCCTTCGGCCATGTCGCGGTGACCGACCGCGCGTACGCGGCCACCAACCCGGCCGCCTGGTTCCACGGCCGTCCCATCACGCTCGCCGACCACGCGGCCTCCCGCTGGATCGCCGAGCCGCTCCGGCTCCTGGACTGCTGCCAGGAGACCGACGGCGGCCAGGCGATCGTCGTCACCTCCCTCGCACGCGCGCGTGACCTCCCCCACCGGCCCGCCGTCGTCACAGCGGCCGCCCAGGGCGCGGGCCGCGCACAGGAACAGATGACCAGCTTCTACCGCGACGACCTCACCGGCCTCCCCGAGATGAACGTCGTCGCCCGCCAGCTCTGGCGGACCTCGGGCCTGGCCCCCCGGGACATCGACGTGGCGATCCTCTACGACCACTTCACCCCGTTCGTTTTGATGCAGCTCGAGGAGTTCGGCTTCTGCGCGCGGGGTGAGGCCGCGGACTTCGTGCACCGGGGCGCGCTCCCCCTCAACACCCACGGCGGCCAACTGGGGGAGGCGTACCTCCACGGCATGAACGGCATCGCGGAAGCCGTACGGCAACTGCGGGGGACGGCGGCGAACCAGGTGGCGG
>NZ_LJBR01000592.1 GCF_001282115.1 Streptomyces sp. NRRL B-24085
CTCCCCCTGGGTCCGCCCCGTCCCCGGTGCCCCCAGGGGCCGGGGCCGAAGCCCGGCCCTCCGAAGCCGGGGCCACCGGGACCGCCCGGCCCGAAGGGGCCGAAGGCACCCCGCAGGCTCTCGGGGCCGCCCCGGCCCCGACGACCGGCTCCACCATGTCCACGCTCGAATCCGTGGGAACGCATCGCAATCACTCCATTCCATCGTTGATCAGTCGCGATGCTTCAACGATATATCGTAACCGATCGCATGACAAGACCCCCTCTCTGGTCGCTGTCGACTCCGTGCCCTGCCGTGCCCGCCTGCGACTGGCTAGCCTGCGGACATGACGGAGACTCCCGGGTTCGGCGCGGCGCTCGCGCGGCTCCTGGACCGCAGAGGGCCCGGCGGCCCGCAGCCGGCCGAACGTGCCGGAGTGCGGGAGGACCAGCTCCGTGCCGTGCTCGCCGGGAGCAGCCCCGGCGACGGACTGCTCCGACGGCTCGCGCCCGCGCTGGGTCTCCGTGCCGTCGACTTGTTCGTCCTCGCGGGCCGGGCGGTCCCGGACGACATGGCGCCGCTGGACGCCACGGCCGCGACGTGGGTGAGGAGCACGGTGACGGACGCCGTACGCCTCCCTGCCGTGGGGCGCCGTGAACTCCTGCGGCGGATCCGGGAGCTGCCGCAGGAGGAACGGCGGTCCAGGTTCACCCCGAAACCGCTCCTGCCCCTCGACGGCGGCCCCGGCGCTCGGGTCGTCCGCATGCTCCAGTACCGCAACCTGGACTGGTCGGGCATGGCGGCGACGCTCGCGCTGACCACGCCCACCTACCTGTCGGCAGCGACGTACGGCGTGATCGGCTCCGGCCGCAAGGAGCTGCCCCGCGCCTGGTGACGGACTTCGCCGCCCTGCTGGGGATCGACGCCGGCGACCTTGCGGCCCTGACCGGCGTGGTGCTGCGCGAGGCGCCACCCCCTCCGCCGCGTCGGGCCGTGGACGCCGCGGCACTGCTGTGGGCGGCACGGCGCCTGTCGGCCGCCCAGGCACGACAGATCTCCGAACTCGCCCGCTCCCTGCGCGAGGCCTCCCCCGACGCGGTTCAGCGGCCCGCCCGCGACTGACTCCGCCGGGACCGGACGGTCACCGCGGGACGTGCAGTTGTCGACGCCCTCGAAGACGCGGCGCACGACCGGGACACCGGCCGCCTCCAGAACCTCGGCACAGACGCCGGCAACTCGGGCCAGCGACCCGGGATTGGCCTTGTCCCGGTCGCAGGACCACCCCGTACCGTCGGCCCATGCGTATCCGAATCGTCGACGCCTTCACCGACCGCCCGTTCGCCGGCAACCCGGCCGGGGTCCTGCTCCTGGACGACGCCTTCCCGGACGACGACCGGCTCCAGAACATCGCCCTGGAGGTCAACCACGCGGAAACGGCCTTCGCGCACCGGTTGCCCGAGGGAGGCGAGGCCGACTGGGCGCTGCGGTGGTTCACGCCCGCCACCGAGGTCAACATGTGCGGGCACGCCACGCTCGCCACGGCCCACGTCCTGCACGCCACCGGCGCCCACCGCGGCCCGGTGCGGTTCGCCACCCGCAGCGGGGTCCTGGTCGCCACGCCAGGGGAGGACGGCTCGATCACCCTGGACTTCCCGACGGCCCCGCTGACGCCGGTCGCGCTGCCCGACGGGGTTGCCCGGGCGCTGGGCGCCGAGCCGCTGACGGCCTTCGACACCGGGCCGAACATCGGTGACCTGCTGCTCGAACTGGCCGACGAGAAGACCGTGCACGCCCTGCGCCCCGACCTCAAGGCCCTGGCCGCCTACTCCGAGCGCGGGATCATCGCCACCGCCCGCGCCGAGAACCCGGACCTGGGCTACGACTTCGTCTCCCGCTGCTTCTTCCCGAACGTCGGCATCGACGAGGACCCGGTCACCGGCAGCGCCCACACCGCCCTGGCGCCCTACTGGGCCGAGCGGCTCGGCCGTACGGACCTCACCGGACTCCAGGCCTCACCGCGCTCGGGCCGGGTCCGCACCGGGCTGCGCGGGGACCGCACGCTGCTGACCGGCCGGGCGGTCACGGTCATCGAGGGCGAGCTGCTCGCCTGATCACGCGGTCGGCAGCCAGCCCACCTTGCCCGCGAGCAGCGCGTATCCCACGAACGCCCCGATGTCGAGCAGGGAATGCGCCACCACCAGGGGGCCCACCCGGCCCCACCGCCGGTAGAGGTGGACGAACACCACGCCCATGACCATGTTGCCGATGAAGCCGCCGATGCCCTGGTAGAGGTGGTAGCTGCCGCGCAGTACGGAACTGGCCACCAGGGCGGTGCCCGGGGTCCAGCCCAGCTGGTTCAGCCGGCGCAGCAGGTAGCCGACGACGATCACCTCTTCGAGGATCGCGTTCTGCATCGCCGACAGGATCAGCACGGGGTACTTCCACCACACGTCGGGCAGCGCCTCGGGCACCACGGTGAGGTTGAAGCCGAGGCCGCGTGCGGCCAGGTAGAAGGCGATGCCGGTACTGCCGATCACGGCCGCGATCCCGGCCCCGCGGGCTAGGTCGGGGCCGGGCCGGGTGCGGTCGAAGCCGAGGGTCCGCAGGCTCTGCCCCTCGCGCAGCAGGAAGTGCGCGACCAGGGCGACGGGCACCAGGGCGGACGCGATCCCGAAGAGCTGCCAGGCCAGATCCAGCCAGGGGCGGCCGGGCGCGGCCGAGGCGTTGAGGGTCGCCGCCTGGTCCTTGAGACCCCCTGGTTTGGTGACCGATCCGACAAAACTGATCAGCGCGGACACACCGCTCGCACCGAGCGAAAGCCCCAGAACGAGCAGTGTCTCGTCACGGAAGAACTTCCGTGAGAGCGCCCTCTGCGGAAAAGAATCGGCCACTGGCCCTTCCTCCGCCTGCACACCTGCCTCCAGTTGAGTAATCCAGCCTCATCCGTATCCCCGCCCCGCTAGGGTCCTTCGAAAGAAGTTACGAAGATCGTGCGCAAGGCCGTCGGGGGGACGGACGCCGTACGGGGGCGTGCCTCCCTCTTTCCTGCCGTACACGGCCGTGCCGGCACGAGCACCAGGGAGAGGGCACCACCGTCATGGGACGTCACAGCTTGCCCGATCAGTATGGGGCGGGCGGCAGCGACCCCCGCCCCCGCGCGCGCCGCCGCACCGTGGCCGTCGCGACGGTGCTGGTCCTGACCGTCGCCGGCGGCACGGCCGCCGCCGTCCAGGGCGGCCTGCTCTCCTTCGGCTCCTCCTGCCGCGACGAGGCGGTACGGCTCGAGGTCGCCGCCTCCCCCGACGTGGCCCCCGCCCTGCGCGCCGCGGCCGAGCGGGCCCACGACGAGAACCTCACCTCCGACGGGCGCTGCGTCGACATCTCCGTGACCGCCCGTGAGTCGTACAAGGTCAGGGACACGCTCGCGGCCGGCAAGAACCCGGGTGCGCAGGTGTGGGTGCCGGACTCGGACGTGTGGGTCGAGCAGATCTCCGCGGACGCGGGCGCGACCAAGGTGGCCCGCGTCGGCAACGTGGCCTCCAGCCCGGTCGGCATGGCGATGGTGCCGGCCGCCGCGAAGTCTCTGGGCTGGCCGCAGAAGACGTACGGCTGGCTGGAGCTGGCCGGCGCCGCCTTGGGGGGCGACTCCCTCAGGCTGGGCGCCGCCGATCCCGCGCGGAGCGCGTCCGGGCTGCTCGCCCTGACCCAGCTCAGCAGTGCGGCGGGCCGGACCGAGGGTGGGTCGACCCAGGCCGCGGCGATGATGAAGTCCCTCTCGCAGCGCATCTCCGACAGCGACGGCCAGCTCGTGGAGACGCTGCCGCGGGACTCGTCCGGCACTGAGCAGGGCAACCCGAAGCGCAACCAGGCGCTCGTCCTGTCCGAGCAGGCGGCCTTCGCCCACAACTCCTCGGCGGAAGCCGGGGACGGTCTCGACTTCTTCTACCCGAAGGACGGTTCACCGCGGCTCGACTACCCGTACGCGCTCGTCGACGAGACGAGGCTGAGCACCGACGAGAGCCGGGCGGCGATCCGTTTCATGACGTATCTGCGCAGGCCCGAGCAGGAACAGCTGCTGACGGACCGGGGGTTCCGCACCTCCGACGACCAGGTGTCGGCCTCACTGGTCGCCAAGGCCGGGGGCAGGGCGCCGCAGCCGTTCGCGGCGGCGGCCGGTGAACCGGCTTCCGCGACCGCGCTCCAGGAGGCCCTCGGCACCTGGACGATCACCGTCCAGAGCGCGCGGATCACCACGGTCGTGGACGCGTCCTCGTCCATGTCGGAGGCGGTCCCGGGCACCGGCCGCTCCCGGATGGACGTCACCAAGGCGTCCCTCCTCCAGGCCCTCGCCACCTTCACCCAGGAGGACGAGATCGGCCTGTGGGAGTTCTCCACCAAGCTGGACGGCGACAAGGACTACAAGATCCTGGTGCCGACCGACCGGCTGGGCGACAGCACGGCCGCGGGCGGCACCCAGCGGGACCGGCTGTCGGCGGCCTTCGGCGGCCTGGAGCCGGTGCCGGGCGGCGCGACGGGCCTGTACGACACCACGCTCGCCGCGTACAAGGCGGCGACCTCCTCCTACGCCGAGGGGAAGTTCAACGCCCTGGTGGTGCTGACCGACGGCGTCAACCAGGACCCCGGCAGCATCTCGCGCGGGGCGCTGATCTCCGAACTGGAGAAGCTCTCCAGCCCCGAACGCCCGGTGCCGCTGATCGTGATCGCGGTGGGCCCCGACGCCGACCGGGCGGAGGCCCAGCAGCTCGCTGAGGCCACCGGGGGCTCCGGGCAGCAGGTCAACGACCCCGCCCAGATCCACACGGTGATCCTGAAGGCGATCGTGGCCGCGGGCGCCCAGGGCGGTGGCTGACCCGCGGCGGCCCTCACCCCAGCGGCGCCGGTTCCGGCAGTCCCACCGGCCAGGTGTGCACCGGCTCGCCCAGGCGCATCAGCTCGCCGTACCGCCGCGTCGTGGCGGCCAGCGCCGCCTCCCGCGACAGCCCCGCCTCCAGGGCCCGGTGGAAGGTCGCCGCCTGCCAGGACGCCCCGTTGGTCCGGCGCCGGCAGCGCTCCTCGATCACCCCGAGGTACAGGTCCCGGTCGGCGGGCTCGACGCCCCAGGCCGCGAGCCCCGCCTCGGCCAGCGGCAGCAGTTCGTCGCGTACGAGGGTCACCGCGTCGACCTCGACCGTGCCGCCGTGCCGGCCGCGCCGGGGCCAGGTCATGCGCGCGTCGATGCCGTGCCGGCAGGCAGCGTCGAAGTTGGCCGCGGCCGCCTCGAACGGCATCCGGGTCCACACCGGCCGCTGCTCCTCGGCGAGGGCGCGGACGAGACCGTAGTAGAAGGCCGCGTTCGCGATGACGTCGGTGATGGTGGGACCGGCGGGCAGCACCCGGTTCTCGACCCGCAGGTGCGGGACGCCGTCGGCGATGTCGTAGACGGGCCGGTTCCAGCGGTACACCGTGCCGTTGTGCAGGACGAGTTCGGCGAGCGAGGGCACCCCGCCCTCGTCGAGCACCTTCAGCGGGTCCTCGTCGTCGCAGATCGGCAGCAGGGCCGGGAAGTAGCGCAGGTTCTCCTCGAAGAGGTCGTACGCGGAGGAGATCCAGCGCTCCCCGAACCAGGTGCGCGGCCGCACACCCTGGCTCTGGAGTTCCGGTGGCCGGGTGTCCGTGGACTGCTGGAAGAGCGGGGGCCGGGACTCGCGCCAGAGCTCACGGCCGAACAGGAAGGGCGAGTTGGCCCCCAGGGCGATCTGTACGCCGGCCACCGCCTGGGCGGCGTTCCACACGTCCGCGAAGCGCCCCGGGGTGACCTGGAGGTGCAGTTGCACGGAGGTGCACGCGGCCTCCGGAGCGATGGACTTGGAGGTGCAGGTGAGGCGTTCCACCCCGTCGATGTCGAGGAGGAAGTCCTCACCACGCGCGGCCACGATCTGGTCGTTGAGCAGGGTGTAGCGGTCCACGTCGGACAGGTTGGAGGAGACCAGGTCGTCCCGGTCGAGCGTCGGCAGAATGCCGATCATCACGATTCCCGCGTCGACCTCGCCCGCTTTGCGGTCGGCGTACGCGAGCGAGGTGCGGATTTCCTCCGCGAGCCGGTCGAATACCCGGCCGCCCAACCGGTGTGGGGCTATGTTGACTTCCAGGTTGAACATGGCGAGTTCTGTTTGGAAGTCGCGGCTCGCGATGCGTTCGAGGACCTCTCCATTCAGCATTCTCGGCATCCCGTCGGTGCCGACCAGGTTCAATTCGATCTCCAGCCCCATCAGGTTCTTGGGGCGATCGAACCGCTGCTCCGCCAGAAGCCGCTCCAGCCCCGTCAGGCACTGTCGGAGCTTGTCGCGGTAGCGCTGGCGATCGGACAGGTCGAACTGGCCTGCCACGACCTTCTCCCCCATGGATGGGTCCTTCCTCGTTGCGTCATGAGTCAGGTGGGATGATGCCCCGCCGGAACGATCGATAACGTCCCGCGACCGCTCCGGGCCCGCTACGCTGTTGGATGTGACCGGTGGCACATTCACTCGGCATGCAGCTGTCAGCAGTTTCGGGTGCCCCGAAGAACTCGTGAAAAACGCCGACGAGAATTGGCCGACCGCTCCCGGCACATTCCCCGAGGTCACCGCCTCGAAGTAGGCACGGTATCGGGATGATTCCCCGCGTATCGCCGACCGAATGGCTCCTTGCCGGTTACGGCGGAAACGGCTAGACGAAACATCGTCTGAACACATGTCGTATAAACTCCGCGAACAAGGCAGAGGGTTGGCGCCCACGGTCCTGATCCCGCCGTCGGGTGACGTACGGCGGTCAGCATCCGCACCCTCGTCACCGAACCCCGGCCCCCGCCTCTCTGAC
>NZ_LJBR01000593.1 GCF_001282115.1 Streptomyces sp. NRRL B-24085
CCAGGTCGGTCACCAGCAGACGGCCGTCCTGCCCGTACACGGTCGGCACCCGGACCGTGCCGGCCTCGGCCAGCCAGCGGAGCCCCGCCGCCTCGGCGCGGGCCTCCTCAAGGCCGCCGGTGCGTTTGACCATCACCGTCCGGCCGTCGTCGAGGTCCACCTCGGCCTGCGTGCCGGACAGCGGACGCTCGTCCGTCACCACGCGGCCGGTGAGCCGCGCCGCCGCCGCACCCGGGCTCACGTCTCGGTCGTACACCCGCGCCTCCCCGCTCATTCGCGTCCTCGCTTCGCAGCAGTGTGCCCCGACGGACGCGTGCACAGCCTCCTGGAGGGCTCCCAGGCACGTCCTGAGTGCGGGGCGCCTCGCCCCTTCCCCCTGCTCATCCTCCCTTCCGGCAGCGGTCCACGGGCAGGTCCGTCATGAGCTGCTGCCAGCGGGGGCCGGCCAGGGCGCGGGTCAGCTTGCACACCTCGGCCGCGCGGTCGCGCACGTCGGGGTCCCACAGCCGTACGGTGCCGTCGTTGCGGCTGGTGGCCTCGAAGGCACGGGAGCCCGCCCGCGCGAAGGACGCCATCCGCACCCGGACGGCGAACCCGGACCGCGTCCTGAACGGCGGCCGCTGACGGCACCCGCGGCCATCGGCAGGCCCTGCCCCGGCCGTTGGGCCCGGGCCGGTGCTTCAATGTCACCCCCTGGGCGGAGGAGCGGTGGCATGGGTGCGGAGTCGGGCGTGGTCCTGGTGACCGGTGGCAGCGGGTTCGTCGGCAGCCATCTGGTGCGGCGGCTGCTGAAGCGCGGTTGGACGGTGCACGCCACCGTGCGCAGTCTCGCGAACCCGGCGAAGGTGCGCCCGCTGCGGGACATGCAGGACGAGTTCCCCGGCGCACTCACGCTGTTCGAGGCGGACCTCCTCAAGGAGCGCTCCTTCGACGAGGCCATGGCGGGCTGCCGCGTGGTCTTCCACGTGGCCTCGCCGTTCTTCATGCCCGAGAAGATCAAGGACGGCCACAAGGACATGGTCGAGCCGGCCCTGACCGGCACCCGCAACGTCCTGGCCGGTATCGAGCGGACGCCGTCCGTGGAACGGCTGGTCCTCACCTCCACGGTCGGTGCGATCTTCGGCGACTACGCGGACGTGCGGGACATGGACGGGCACATCCTGTCGGAGAAGTACTTCAACACCAGCAGCACGGTGGAGAACAACCCGTACCACTACGCGAAGACGGTCGCCGAGCGCGCGGCCTGGGACGCGGAGGCCGCGCAGGACCGCTGGCGCATGGTGTCCCTCAACCCCGGCCTGGTCCTGGGCCCTTCGCTCACCCCCGCCTCCGAGTCCGGCAGCCTCTTCCTCCTGGAGGAGCTCTTCAAGGGCTACTTCTTCTACGGCGCCCCGGACTTCAGCTTCACCACGGTCGACGTCCGTGACGTGGCCGACGCGCACATCGCGGCGGCGGAGCGGCCGGACGCGAAGGGCCGCTACATCCTGGCCGCGGAGACGATGACGTCGTTCCACGAGATGTCCCGCATCATCCGCACCCGCCACCCCCGCGACCCGCGCATCCCGCGCACCGCGCTCCCCCACTGGCCCGTGCGCGTCCTGGGCCCCGCGTTCGGGCTCACCCAGGACTACATCCGCAAGCACCTCGGCATCCGGTTCCGCGTGGACAACAGCCGCAGTGTGCGCGAACTGGGCATCACCTACCGGCCGATCGAGGAGACGGTCCTCGACCACTACGAGGCGTGGCGCGCGCAGCGGGGCCGGGGCTGACCGGTACCGGCGGCTGCCTGTACGCGACGAAGGTCACAGTTACATCTCACGCTTTTCACACTTCAATCTTCACGTGAGTCTCACAAGTTGGCTAAGTTGACGGCCAGCAGCACGACGGAAGGGGCATGACTTTCATGGCGCCGGATCGAACTTCGCGCGATGGAGGGTTCAGCCTCCCCGCCAAGCGCAACTCCGCAATTGCGACGGCCGCCATGGCCTCCGCGGCCCTGCTCTCGCAGGCCGGCAACGCGGCGGCGGACGAGGGCCCGAGCCCTGACGAGGTGAGCCGACGGGTCACCAACCTCTACGACCGGGCCGAGAACGACTCCGGCACCTACAACGCCACGCGCGCGGCCGGAACGGCGTCGAGCACCCGCGGCCGCGGCGGTTCCCCGGCGGGCGGCGGGAGCAGGCCGGGCGGCGATCCCGCCCTCGACGACCTCGCCAGGCAGTGGTACGGCACGGCCCGCGCGAAGCTGGGGCCCACGGTCGAGGCGTCCCTGCCCGCCGACCGCGTCGCCAACCGCCGCGCCGAGTCGAAGCGCCGGGGCCCGGCGGACGCCCCCACCGCACGCGCCCCGAAGCCCGCCGAACGGTCCCTGCCGGCCGCCAGACCCGTGCTCGCCCTTCCGAGCGCACCCGAACCCGCACCGGCCGCCGCCCTCACCGCCGCCCCGGCCCAGTCGCCCTCATGGGCACCGGAACCGACCCCGCAGAACCTCACCGGCACCGGTGAGATCCCCGCCCTGGGCACCTCGCGGATCGTCACCGGGGTGCCGGAGTACACCGCGCGGCCCGTCGCCGCCGCCGTCGACCACGGACCGCAACTCGGCAGCGGTGTGCCCGAGTTCACCCCGCCGTCCGGCACCGCGATCCCGACGTACCCCGGCACCGGTGTCCCGGAGTACACCGCGCCCGCAAGCTCCGGAGTCCCCGAGTACGGCCCGCGGACGGGCACGGGAGACCCCGGCAGCACCGGCCAGTTCAGCGCTGTCCCGGCGGAGTACACCGTGTCGACCACCACCGGCTTCACGGACTACGGCGGTCAACTCGGCACCGGGCTGCCGGAGTACGCCACACCCGCCGCCACGGGCTTCCCCGAGTACCCCGCGCAGACGACCGCGGATTTCCCCGAGTACCTCGAGCGGACCGCCCCGGCCCTCCCCGAGTACCTCGCGCAAACGCCCGCGGGACAGCCGGAGCACTTCGCCCTCACCGCCCCCCTCGCGGCGATCGCGCCGCCGCCGTTCGACACCACCCAGGGCATCCC
>NZ_LJBR01000594.1 GCF_001282115.1 Streptomyces sp. NRRL B-24085
CTCCAGGACCACCACAGAGACCGCGCGGCGGGAGACCGCGCGCTCTCTCAGGCGGTCCAGGACCGTGCCCTCGCGGCGGCGGCGCCGGGGCGGGCGCGCGGCGGGGCGCGGGGCCTCCAGTTCGGGGACGAAGGCGGGGCGGGAGCCGGTGTTGAAGTGGACGAGGACCTCGTGCCCCTGGAACTCCACGTGTTCCACCAGACCGGTGATCGGCATCTCCCCGGGTCGGGCCGAGGTCCGCTTGGCGATGCGGATCGCCTCCGAGCGCAGGCCCACGATCACCTCGCGGCCCTGCTGGACGCGGAGCAACTGGTGGTCCAGGGACAGGGGTTCGGGCAGTCGCAGGTACTGCTTGCCGAGGCTGATGGTCATCGCGCCGTCCAGCGGGGCCCGGACCACTCCGCGCAGGAGGTTGATGCGCGGAGTGCCGATGAAGGCGGCGACGAAGACGTTGCGGGGCAGCGCGTACACCGAGCGCGGGGTGCCGACCTGCTGGAGGACTCCGCCGCGCAGGACGGCGACCCGGTCGCCGAGCGACATGGCCTCGGCCTGGTCGTGGGTGACGTAGACCGTGGTGACGCCCAACTCCCGGGTCAGTCCGGCTATTTCGGCGCGCAGGTGGTTGCGGAGCTTGGCGTCGAGGTTGGACAGCGGCTCGTCCATGAGGAAGGCGGAGGGGCGGCGGGAGATGGCCCGTCCCATCGCCACGCGCTGGCGTTCCCCGCCGGAGAGCTGGCCCGGGTAGCGGTCGAGGAGGTCCTCGATGCCCAGCATGCGGGCGGTGGCGTCCACGCGGGCCCGGGGGTCCTCGTCGGGGGCCTCGATGCGCAGCGGGAAGCCGATGTTCCCGCGGCTGGTCATGTTCGGGTAGAGGGCGAAGTTCTGGAACACCATCGCCATCCGGCGCTCGGCGGGCAGCAGGTCGTTGGCGTACTCGCCGTCGAGCCTGAGCTGGCCCTCGGTGATCTCCTCCAGCCCGGCGATCATCCTGAGCACGGTGGATTTCCCGCAGCCGGAGGGGCCGAGCAGGACGAGGAACTCGCCGGGCGCGATGTCCAGCGAGAGCCGGTCCACCACCCGGGCGCCCCGGGTGTAGGTCTTGCTCACGTCGTGCAGGGATATGGCGCGTGTCATGACGGTGCCCCCGGGGGCTGGTTCAGGCGCTGGTGCTCCGCGGTCGAGAGACCCCGTGCGGGTCGTACGGGGCTGTGAGTCACGGAAGTTAACGGAATGCGTGCGGCCGGGGGAAGAGACTGGGCGAGATCGGGAGCTACGGTCCAGCCCGCGAGAAAACGGACTCCCGGATTCAGTACACCGTTCCGCTCACCGGGAGCCCTCGCTCTCCTCAGCGCACCGCCGCGCTCCCGGCAACTCCTGCGCTCGCCGCCCCACTTGCACTTCCCGGCACGGTCCCGCTCACGGGCGTCCCGGCCCGGCTCGCCGGCACCCCGCCGCCTTCCGGCACGGCCCCGCCCGCAGCCAGCGGGGTTCCACTTGCCGACACTCCGGCATTTCCCGTCATGTCGGGGGACTTCGCCGTTCCACCACTCGCCGGGGCGCCCTCGCTCGCCAGTGCACCTTCGCTCCCCGGCACGCCCCAGTTCGTCGGCGCGGCCCGACTCCCCGGCACGTCCCCGGCCTTCAGCGGATCCCCACTTGCCGACGTGCCCCCGTTCTCCGGCACGCCCCCGTTCTCCGGCGGGCCCTCGCTCTTCGGTGCCGGCGTGTTCCTCGGCGCTCGTGGCTCGCGGGTCTGGGTGAGGTGGGCGAAGACGACGACGTTGCTGCTGTAGCCCGTCCGCCGGTTGAAGAGGCCGCCGCAGGTGATCACTCGCAGTTCCGGGCGCCGGGCCGGGCCGTAGACCTCCTTGTCGGGGAAGCCCGACTTGTCGAAGATCTTCACGCGGTCCACGGTGTAGACGGCGGTACGGCCGTCCGCGCGCACGGCCTCGATCAGCTTGCCGGGCTTCACCTGGCCGAGTGCGGCGAAGACGGCGGGGCCGGTCCTGGTGTCGCGGTGGCCGACGGCGATCGCCGTACCGGACTCGCCGGGCGTGGCGCCGCCCCGGTACCAGCCCACGAGTTTCGGCTTGTCGACCGGCGGGGTCGCCAGCTCCCGGCCCTTGGTGAGCCCGAGGCCCATGACCGGGGCGTCGATGCCGAGGGACGGGATGCGGAAGGCCGTCGGCCGGGACCGGGACAGCGGGCGGGGCGGGGGCGTGCGGGTGGG
>NZ_LJBR01000595.1 GCF_001282115.1 Streptomyces sp. NRRL B-24085
GCGCAGAGGAGGGCGGTGAGGGTGGGGAGGAGCAGGGCGCCACGGCCGTACGACTGCTGGGTGCCGCAGTTCCGGCACCTCGCCCGTCCGAGCCAGCCGGCCAGGGGGTGGCCGTCGGGGCAGGTGTCGCGCCACGGGTGCTCGGGCGGGACGGAGAAGCGGTAGGCCGCGCGGGGCAGCAGCGCGCCCGTGGCCGCTCCCCACAGCGCGGCCACGAGGACGAGCAGCTCCGTCACCGCCCGACCTTCGACATCCGGGCCTCGGGGTATCCCTCGGCCTGGCTTTCGGAGGTGTACTTCAGGTCGTCGCCCACGGTGGTGAGGCGGACCGTGTGGGCGGCGGGGTTGCAGCCGGCGTGGTTGTCCGCGGCGCCGACGGCCGTGGTGACGAGTTCCGTGTCGGTGACCTTCTTCAGGGTGAGGACGTCGGTGCAGACCGCGCCGATCGCGTCGGTCTGCTGGAGGCGGCCCAACTCCTCGCCGACGCCCGCCTTCTTGACGGTGATCCGGAAGGTCCCCATCGGCAGGCTCCCGCCGAGACCCGTGCCCTGGCCCTCCCAGGTGCCGAGGTAGCGGGCCGGGACCTCGGACGGCCCGCCCGACGCCTCACCGGATGCCTCGCCCGACGGCGACGGGGAACCGGGCGGGGACGAGACGGAGGAGGTCGCCGACGGTACGGACGTGGGCGCCGAGGAGTACGCGTCGCTGCCGGGCGGGGAACTCGCCGAGTCGTCGTCGCCACCTCGGCCCGGCAGCAGGTCGAACACGAACACCGAGCCCACGGTCACGGCCGCGAGCGCGCCCGC
Source organism: Streptomyces sp. NRRL B-24085 (assembly GCF_001282115.1). Taxonomy (GTDB): domain Bacteria; phylum Actinomycetota; class Actinomycetes; order Streptomycetales; family Streptomycetaceae; genus Streptomyces. Next base: position 806 of record NZ_LJBR01000595.1, read on the forward strand.
GACCGCGAGCGCCACGGTGCAACTCAACCGGCGCCCGCGGCCGTTGTCGCCGGACGTGGACGTGGCCGCCACGGAGACGGAGAGCCTTCCGGGACCGGACCGGCTGTCCGAGGGCACCACCGTCTCGTGCGGCACCGCGTCCCGGGGCTCCGGCACGGAGGGCCCGGGGGGAGGACCCGTGGGAGCCGGTGGCGTGACCGGATACGCGGCGGGCCCGGCCGCGGGAGCCGGAGGCGCTCCCTGCGACACCGACGGCATCACCGGCGGCGGTCCGAACGCGCCGACCGAACCCGCCGAACCCGCCGGACCCGCCGTTCCCCCGCCCACGGAGGGGCTGC
>NZ_LJBR01000596.1 GCF_001282115.1 Streptomyces sp. NRRL B-24085
GGCAGGGGCTTGAGGGAGGGGCGGGGGCTTGAGTGCCTCTCCCTGAGTGGGTCTCTGTGCGCCCCCCGGCCTCACCCGGCACTCTCCTGACACGGCGTTCGCGGGTGTTCCGGCGTACGGTCGAAGGCATGCGCATTGTCATCGCTGGTGGTCATGGTCAGATCGCGCTGCGGCTGGAACGGCTGCTCGCCGCGCGCGGGGACGAGGTCGCGGGGATCATCCGCCGCCCGGAACAGGGCGACGACCTGCGGGACGCCGGTGCCGAACCGCTCCTGCTGGACCTGGAGTCGGCGTCGGTCGAGGAGGTCGCGGAGGCGCTGCGGGGCGCGGACGCGGCGGTCTTCGCGGCGGGCGCGGGCCCCGGCAGCGGCGCGGCCCGCAAGGACACCGTGGACAAGGCCGCGGCGGTGCTGTTCGCGGACGCGGCGGTCCGAGCGGGCGTACGCCGCTTCGTGATCGTGTCCTCCATGGGCGCGGACCCGCGGCACGAGGGCGACGAGATCTTCGACGTGTACCTGCGCGCCAAGGGCGAGGCCGACGCCTATGTGAGCGGCCTGGACACCCTGGACTGGACGATTCTGCGTCCCGGCGCGCTCACGGACGACGCCGGCAAGGGCCTCGTCCGCCTGGAGGCGCACACCGGCCGTGGCCCGATCCCGCGCGACGACGTGGCCGCCGTGCTGGCGGAGTTGCTGGACACGCCCGCGACGGCCGGGCTGACGCTGGAGCTGGTGAGCGGTTCCGTCCCGGTGTCGGTGGCGGTGAAGTCGGTGGCAGGCAACTGAGGATGCCCCGCGAGGGGTGCCGGCCGCGCAGGCGGCTCCGCTCGGGAGGTGGACTGACCGGAGCGGGGCCGTACTGCGGTACGGGCATACCGGGCACGGCAGTTCGCGGCGGGCCGTCCCCTCGTACGGCTGGAGGGACCGCGGCCGGGCCGGTGCGCCGGGACGGCCGTACGGCTCGGGTTGCGCGACGCGTCGGATGAACGGCGGGCCGGGTAGACGGTCGAGCACGTGTCCGCGTTCGGAGAGGACCGGCTGGTCGCGCGAATGGGCGTGCGGGCGGGGGCGTAGGCGCGCGTCAGAACAGGGGCAACTGACCGGGTACGACGGGGACCGCGTACCCGTCCAACGACGGCTGGGCGGCTCCGAGTTCCGCCTGCCGGCGGGAGCCCGGGCACGAGACGAGCTGGCCTCTCTCGCGCGCGCCGGGCGGGTCGTGCCGGGCGAAGCGGCCGGCGACGACGGCGATCTCGCGACGGCATTCGGGGCAGAGCCTGCGACGACTGGACATGCAGTCAGTGTGCCCCGGACACAGGGGGTTTGTGCGTCTGGAGGGGCGGTCGGGGCGAATGGGCTTCGGCTGGAC
>NZ_LJBR01000597.1 GCF_001282115.1 Streptomyces sp. NRRL B-24085
CCCCGACCCGGCCCTGGACGCCTACCCGCAGCTCGCCCCCCTGCTGGCCCGCCGCGCCGGCACCCTCTCCGGCGGCGAGCAGCGCATGCTCGCGCTGTCCCGCGTCCTGCTGGCACGCGCGCGCGTGGTGCTCGTCGACGAACCCGCGCAGGGCATGTCCCCGGCGGTCGCGGCCCGCACGTACGAACTCCTCGGCGCGCTGGACGCGTGCGTGGTCGTGGCCGAGCAGCGGATCCCGCCCGCGCTGCACGGCCGGACCGCGATCGTGTACGAACTGCGGCGCGGCGCGGTGGTGTTCAGCGGTGAGGCGGCGGAGCTGCGGCCCGGGCGGCCCTGACCGTCCTGACGGCCCTGTGCGCCCGCACGCCCGGGGCCCCGCCCGGTCGCAGGACCGGACGGGACCCCGTGCCCGTGCGAGGGGCTCTCAGATCTCCAGTCGCTGCCCGGGCACGATCATGTCGGGATCGGCGCCGATGACGGCCTGGTTGGCGGCGTAGAGCTTCTGCCAGGTGGTCCCGTGCCGGGCGGCGACCGCGCTCAGCGTGTCGCCCGGGCGGACGGTGTAGTCGCCGCGGGAGGCACCGCGGTCGGTGCGGTTCTCGGAACGGGCCGGCGTCTTCTCCGCCTCGGCGGGAGCGGCCTCGCCCGCGGACGAGGTCTGCGCCGGGCCCGAGGAGGCCGCGGGGGCGCTGCCGTACGCGCCGGCGCGGGCCGAGCAGGTCGGCCAGGCTTCCCAGCCCTGGGCGCGCTGGACCTTGGTGGCGACCGTGATCTGCTGGGACTTGGTGGCCTGGTCGGCGGTGGGCGCGTAGGCCGTGCCGCCGTACGCCCGCCAGGTGCCGGCGGAGAACTGGAGTCCGCCGTAGTAGCCATTGCCGGTGCTGATGTGCCAGTTCCCGCCGCTCTCGCATTGGGCGATGCGGTCCCACACCCCGCCGTCCGCGGCCACCGAGTTGCCGGCCGCGGCCAGCAGCCCGAGGGGGGCGAGGAGGGCGGCCCCGGCGAGGGCCGCGGTGGTCCGGGTCCTACGAGCGCTGTCGCGCCTGGTATCGGCACATTCGGACATGTGATCCCCTCTCGAAGGACTCGGGGTCCCCCAAGGCGGAACGCGCTCCCGGCACAGGGGCCGGGCGGTCGCGCTCCGCCCCGTCCGCCGGAGGTGGTGCGAGGTACGGCTTCGTGCGTCGACGGACGATCCCGAGCGGTGCTCGCTGCACACGGCGGAGGAATGTAGAGAGGCCGACCGGCCGGTATCAACCAACTCCTCGTCATTCCAGGCCAGTTCGCCGTTACCGCTGGTATCGGCGATTTTCGGCCACCCACTTCATTCCCTGATTTCCTGATTTGTCGACCAAGCGTCATGACGATCTGTGACCCACTTCACGCAGCCAACTCCCTTGCCCTTTGCGGGTGTTGACGGTGAGTGCCGAATTCCGCACGGCCTGTGACCCTGCGCTGTGGATGGTTCGATTCCGTTCGCCGTGGAGCGTGACTCCCGCCACAGATCGCCCGTTGTCATCTTCATGAGCCCGGGACCGCCCGGTTCACGGGCCGGGAGCCACCCGGTCCCGCCACGCACCACTTCCCGAGGGAGCCACCCGTGCCGCGCATGCTCGACGTCAGCGACGAGGTACGCGCTGAGATCGGCGACGAAGAAGCCGACCGGCTGCTCGCCGGAGAGAACGCCCCCGGCAGCTACGACTGCACGTCCTGCCGCACCCAGGGCGACTCCGAACAGGAGCGCACCAGCACCGTCCTGTTCATCGGCGACGAGACCGCCGTGCTGGCCTTCGCCCACGCCACCTGCCTGCCCTCCCAGGTCGTCCAGGTCACCGAGGAGCAGCTCCAGGGCGCGGTGAAGTCCATCAACGGCGACACCGCCGACCTGGCCCCGGACAAGGTCGTACCCGAGCAGGCGGTGCTCGGGGTGACCAGCGGACTCGTCCTGATCGCCGGGGAGTTGCACCCGGCGCTGGTCGTGGAGCCGACCGGGCCGATCGCGCGGCCGGGTGCCACGGGACGCGGCGACGACTTCCTGCCGCTGCTGATCGAGCAGGGGTTCATGCCGCTGACGGCGATCGAGTCGGTGCCGCCGGTGCTGCACGGGTGGTCGGTGCTGCTGGCGGTGGGACAACTGCACGCGGTGCTCCAGCCGTCGGCCAACGGCGGGCAGCCGGTGGCCTGGTGGCAGGCGCACCAGCCGCTCCAGGTGACGGAGGGCTGGCGGGCCGCCGCCAACAAGCATCAGCAGGTGCTGATGTTCGCCGCGCCGGTGGGGTCCATCGGACGGCAGCCCCGCGAGGACCTGCTGCGGGACGCGCTGGACAAGGCCGCCGCGAACGGCAAGCTGGTCGCGGCCGCGATGCCGCTCGCGGGCACGTGAGCGCGGGCTGAAAGGATCAGGGCGAACCGCATCCCCGAGGTCCCGGTGTCGTTTGGACATACGTGCACCCATACGACGCTCCGCGCCGGTCCTCCGGCGGACCATCGGCCACGCCGATCTACGACGCGCTCTACTCCGAGTACGTCAAGACCTTCCGTTCGCTGCCGGGTGACCGCAGCGGCGAGGAGGAGCTGGGCTTCACCGCGTTCGGGAACATCCCGCACGCCTCGGGCTCGTTCAGCAGCTCGTACAGCGCCTACAGCGCGGGGGCGTTCAGCGCCCGCCAGCAGTCGCAGTGGCAGCGGGTGGGACACATCGGGCAGCAGCACAGCCGGATGCACCACGTCCCGGCGGCGCTGCCACCCGGCCCCCGCAGAGGGACCTGACGCATGAGGAAGGGCGGCCCCGGCGGGGCCGCCCTTCCTCATGCGGACGTCACTTCTTCTTCGCGCCGCGCTTCTCGCGCACCCGCACCGAGATGTGGATCGGGGTGCCCTCGAAGCCGAACTCCTCGCGCAGCCGGCGCTCGATGAAGCGCCGGTAGCCCGCCTCGATGAAGCCGGAGGCGAAGAGCACGAACCGCGGCGGCTTGGTGCCGGCCTGGGTGCCGAAGAGGATGCGCGGCTGCTTGCCGCCCCGGATCGGGTGCGGGTGGGCGGCGACCAGCTCGCCGAGGAAGGCGTTCAGGCGGCCGGTCGGGACCCGGGTCTCCCAGCCCGCCAGAGCGGTCTCGATCGCGGGGACCAGCTTCTCCATGTGCCGGCCGGTGCGCGCGGAGACGTTCACCCGCGGCGCCCAGGCGACCTGGCCGAGCTCGGTCTCGATCTCCCGCTCCAGGTAGTAGCGGCGCTCCTCGTCGAGGGTGTCCCACTTGTTGTAGGCGATGACGATCGCGCGGCCCGCGTCGACGGCCATGGTGACGATCCGCTGGTCCTGGACCGAGATGGACTCGGAGCCGTCGATCAGGATGACCGCCACCTCGGCCTTCTCGACGGCGGCGGCGGTGCGCAGCGAGGCGTAGTAGTCGGCGCCCTGCTGGAGGTGGACCCGCTTGCGGATACCGGCGGTGTCGACGAACTTCCAGGTGACACCGCCGAGTTCGATCAGCTCGTCGACGGGGTCACGGGTGGTGCCGGCCATCTCGTTGACGACGACCCGCTCCTCGCCGGCCACCTTGTTCAGCAGCGAGGACTTGCCGACGTTCGGGCGGCCGATCAGCGCGATCCGGCGCGGGCCGCCGATCCCGGCGCCGCCGAAGCTCTGCTCGGGCGCCTCCGGCAGCGCCTCCAGGACGGCGTCGAGCATGTCGCCGGTGCCCCGGCCGTGCAGCGCGGAGACGGGGTGCGGCTCGCCGAGCCCGAGGGACCACAGGTAGGAGGCGTCGGCCTCCCCGCTCGGCCCGTCGACCTTGTTGGCGCACAGCACCACGGGCTTGCCGGCCTTGCGCAGCAGTCGTACGACCGCCTCGTCGGTGTCGGTGGCACCCACCTTGGCGTCCACGACGAACACGACGGCGTCGGCGGCCTCGATGGCGTACTCGGCCTGCGCCGCCACGGAGGCGTCGATACCGAGGACGTCCTGCTCCCAGCCGCCGGTGTCGACGACCTTGAAGCGGCGCCCCGCCCACTCGGCCTCGTAGGTGACGCGGTCACGGGTGACGCCGGGCTTGTCCTCCACGACGGCCTCGCGGCGCCCGATGATGCGGTTCACCAGAGTCGACTTGCCGACGTTCGGGCGCCCGACGACGGCGAGCACGGGCAGCGGACCGTGGCCGGCCGCCTCGATGGCGCCCTCGACGTCCTCGAGGTCGAAGCCCTCTTCCGCGGCGAGCTCCATGAACTCCGCGTACTCGGCGTCGCCAAGCGCCCCGTGGTCGTGCTCCTCGCCCGAGCCCTCGGAGTGGATGTGGTCGTTCATGAAGTCCGTACCTCGTTCATCGTGGTGATCGGTGGACCACCGGCTCTTTCGCCGGGCTGATCCACTACTCAGTGTCGCCTAGCGCCCGGTGAGGCGCCTGGCGTTTTCCAGGTGACTGCTCAGCTGCTTCTGGATGCGCTCGGTCGCCTCGTCGAGCGCCTTGCGCGTGCGCCGGCCGCTGCCGTCGCCCGCCTCGAAGGGGTCGCCGAAGACGACGTCGACCCGGCTGCGCAGCGGAGGCAGCTCCTTTATCAACCGTCCCGGCTTCTCGGAGCTTCCCAGCACCGCGACCGGGACGACCGGCGCCCCGCTGCGCACCGCGAAGTACGCGAGCCCGGCCCGCAGGGAGGCGAAGTCGCCCTCGCCCCGGGTGCCCTCCGGGAAGATCCCGAGGACCCCGCCGGCCTTGAGGACGTCGAGCGCCCGGGTGATCGCTCCGCGGTCGGCGCCCGAGCGGTCCACCTTGACCTGCCCGATGGCGGTCAGGAACGGGTCCAGCGGCCCGACGAACGCCTCCTTCTTGATCAGGAAGTGCGTCGGCCGGGGCGCCACGCCCATGACCATGGGGCCGTCGATGTTGTGGGAGTGGTTGACGGCGAGGATCGCGGGACCGGTGGCGGGCATCCGCCAGGCGCCGAGCACCCGCGGCCGCCACAGCCCGTACATCAGCCCGACGCCGATACGCCGGCCGACCTCGGCACCCTTCTCCGACGGAACGGTCACTTCCCGGCCCGCTTCTCCTCGACGAGGGTGACGACGCACTCGATGACCTGCGCGAGGGTGAGCTCGGTGGTGTCCACCTCGACCGCGTCATCCGCCTTGGCGAGCGGCGAGGTCTTGCGGCTGGAGTCGGCCGCGTCCCGCTTGATCAGCGCCTCGCGGGTGGCCTGGACGTCGGCGCTCTTGAGCTCCCCGCTGCGGCGGGCGGCGCGGGCCTCCGGCGAGGCGGTGAGGAAGATCTTGAGGTCGGCGTCGGGCAGCACGGTCGTACCGATGTCCCGGCCCTCGACGACGATGCCCTTCTCGGCGGAGGTCGCGATCGACCGCTGGAGCTCGGTGATCCGGGCCCGCACCTCGGGCACCGCGCTCACGGCGCTGACCTTGGAGGTGACCTCCTGGCCCCGGATCGGACCGGCCACGTCGGTCCCGTCCACGGTGATCGTCGGGTTCTCCGGGTCGGTGCCGGAGACGATCTCCGCCTTCCCGGCCACGGCGGCGATCGCGGTCGGGTCCTCGATGTCGATCCCGTTGGTCACCATCCACCAGGTGATCGCCCGGTACTGGGCGCCGGTGTCCAGGTAGCTCAGCCCGAGCTGCGCGGCGACAGCCTTCGAGGTGCTCGACTTGCCCGTGCCGGAGGGGCCGTCGATGGCGACAATCACGGGCTGGGCGGCGCCGTTTTCCACGGGGGGACACCTTTCGGGTGCGGTCTGGCGAGTGGTGAGGGGGCGCGACTGTGCCCCGCACCAGGTTACTGGGTGCGCGTCACTCGTCCGGACGCGTGGCCGACGTACACCTACGGCCGGGGCGCCGGGGCCTCAAGGGGCCGGCGAGGACGTCCACGGGTGCCAGGCCCTACGGCAGCGGCAGCACCGCCCAGAGACGAGGACCGAGTCCGGGACGTCAGCGCCGGACGCCGGCAGGCTCGTCGGGGGGAGCGGAGACGGACCGGGGCGCCGAACCCCGTACGGCCGCAGGCTCGTCCGGAGGCGGCAGAGCGTCAACAGGCCGCTAGGCCGTCCGAGGCGGCGCGAGCCCGGCGACCGCGAGGCCGCCCGAGGCGGCACCCACAACCCGCACCACCCACAACCCGCACCACCGACAACCCGCACCGACGGCACCCCACACCACCGGCCCCCGCCACAACCCCTCACTGCCGGATCGACCAGCCCCGCTCCCGCAGCGCGGCCGACAGTACGGGTGCGGCC
>NZ_LJBR01000598.1 GCF_001282115.1 Streptomyces sp. NRRL B-24085
GCGCGCGGAGGGAGGAGCTCCGGCGCGGGCGGCGGGCGTAGCGCCAGGTCAGTCGGCTTCGGCCGGGACGCGGGATTTCCGGGGCGGAAAACGGCGGAGCGGATTCCGGTGTCAGCACCTTGCCAGCGCAGCTCCCTGCATTGCTTTTCTGTGGTGGTGCGTGGAGTTCCTCGGTGAAGATTCAGTTGTCGGCAGGACGGGGAAATCCGGCCGACGGAATCGCAAGAAATTAAATTCTTGATTTCCGAGGGGGAAATACTTCATGCGTGACAACCTGCTGCGTGCCGTCGTCGCCACCCTGGTTCTTTCGGTCACCGTCGTGCTGGGCGGTGCGAGCGTCTCGGCGGCCGCTCCGCAGGACCCGATCTGGGGCTCGGTGACCCTGACGACGGACAGCCCGGACGAGGACCCCATCTGGGGATGAGCTGGTCCCCTCCGGGGGATGGAAGTCGGCCAACCGTGGCCGAAAGGGTCCGCTTCTTCGAAGCGGGCCCTTTGTTACTGTGCGGTCACCCTGTGAGTCGTCACATTTTCGTTGCCAATCATTTTCTGCATAAACATAATGATCGGCGGCACCTTGTGATCACTGGGGGAGGAGCACAGATGCTGGAGCCGCTCGGGCTGCCGTCCCATGTGTCCGAGATCTACCGGTCGCTGCTCAGACAGCCGGCCTCCGTGGAGGATCTCGTGGCCTCCCTCGGGTGGCGGCCGGAGCGGGTGCGCTCCGCGCTGGACGAATGCGTCCGGCTCAATCTCGTAAAACCCTCGTGGGGTGCCCCGGAAAACCTCCGTGCGGTCAGTCCGGAGGTGGCCCTCCAGGCCCTGATGACGCGTCGGGAGAACGAACTCCTGGACCGGCGCAAGGAATTGGCCGAGGCGCGGACGGAAGTCGCGCGGTTCATCGACGACCACAAGGCGGCGCAGCAGGATCTGCGGGGCTCGGTCATCGAGCGGCTCAACGGGCTGGAGGAGATACGTTCCCGCATCGAGGAGCTCACGCAGAAGTGCGAGGCCGAGCTGCTGACGTTCGCGGCCGGCGGGCCCCAGACCGCGGAGAGCCGGCAGGCGAGCCGGCCGCTCTGCGAGGACCTCGCCGGACGCGGGGTGGCGATGCGCAGCGTGTACCTCGACAGTGTGCACAACGATCCGGCGACCGTGGAGCACCTGCGGTGGCTGCACTCGCACGGGGACGAGGTGCGCACGACCGCGTCGCTGCCCTCGCGGATGCTGATCTTCGACCGGGTGCACGCGGTGCTGCCGACGGACCCCGACGACTCCGCGGCGGGGGCACTGGTGCTGCACGGGCGGGGCGTGCTGGTCGCGTTGGGCGACCTGTTCGAGCGGGTGTGGGAGAACGCCCTGCCCTTCACCCGGGGACGGCCGCAGCACCGCGAGCGCGGGGAGGGGGAGCTGACCTCGCAGGAGCAGGCGGTGCTGCGGCTGCTCGGGGAAGGGCTCACGGACGAGGTCGTCGC
>NZ_LJBR01000599.1 GCF_001282115.1 Streptomyces sp. NRRL B-24085
GGCCGGGGGGTTCGCGGTGGTGGCCGTGGCGCCCGGGCCGTGGGTGGGGATGCTCGGGTTCACGCTGCTGGGGATGGGGCTGTGTGTGCTGGTGCCGCAGACCTTCGCGGCGGCCGGGCGGTTGTTCCCGGGGGCGTCGGACGCGGCGGTGGCGCGGCTCAATGTCTTCAACTACGTGGGGTTTCTTGTGGGTTCGCCGTTGGTGGGGGCCTTGGGGGACGCGTGGAGCTATCGCGGGGCCATGCTCGTGCCGATGGTGTTGGTGCTGGTGACGCTGGTGTACGCCAAGTCGTTCGCGGCTCAACCGGACCGATACGGTGGCGGGCATGAGCGGCCGCGCACAGCTGATGTGGGACGAGGCAGTAACGGGCTATGACTTCGGCCCGGACCATCCGATGGATCCGGTCCGGCTCGATCTGACCCGGCGACTGGTGGACGCCTTCGGGCTGGACCGGGACGTGGAGGTCGTGGCCGCGAAGGCGGCGGGCGAGTCGACCCTGCGGCTCGTGCACCGGGAGGACTACGTCGAGGCCGTGAAGGCGGCCTCCGTGGACCCGGATGCGGCCGACCAGTCGTACGGGCTGGGGACCATGGACGACCCGGCCTTCGAGCGGATGCACGAGGTGTCCGCGCTGATCGCCGGGCAGTCGGTGGGGGCGGCCGAGGCCGTGTGGCGGGGGGAGGCGCTGCACGCGGTGAACTTCGCGGGCGGGCTGCACCACGCGATGCCCGGCGGTGCCTCGGGGTTCTGCATCTACAACGACGCCTCGCTCGCCATTGCGCGGCTGCTGGAGCTGGGGGCTTCGCGGGTCGCCTATGTGGACGTGGACGTCCATCACGGGGACGGGGTGCAGGCGGCGTTCTGGGAGGACCCGCGGGTACTGACGATCTCCCTGCACGAGCACCCCAGGACGCTGTTCCCGCAGACCGGGTGGCCGGAGGAGACGGGGGCGGACGCGGCCGAGGGCAGCGCGGTGAACGTGGCCCTGCCGGCGGGGACGGGGGACGCCGGGTGGCTGCGGGCGTTCCACGCGGTGGTCCCGGAGCTGATCGCCGACTTCCGGCCGGATGTGCTGGTGACGCAGCACGGGGCCGACACGCACTTCGAGGATCCGCTGGCCCATCTCGCGGTGTCGTTGGACGCTCAGCGTGCGGTGCAGGTCGCCTGCCACGAGATGGCGCACGAGTACGCCGGGGGGCGGTGGATCGCGCTCGGGGGCGGTGGGTACGCCGTGGTGGACGTCGTGCCCCGGTCCTGGACGCATCTGGTGGCGATCGCCGCGGGGCGGCCCATCGAGCCCGAGACGATGATTCCCGAGGGGTGGCGTCAGGAAGTGTTCGCCCGGACCCGGCAGTTGGCGCCGGCGCGGATGACGGACGGGCGGTGGCCGGTGTCCTACGCGGAGTGGGAGGCGGGGTACGACCCCGCGGATCGGCTGGATCAGGCGGTGCTGGCCACGCGGCGGGCGGTGTTTCCGTTGCGGGGGCTGTTGGCCTAGGGCGCCCAAAGGGGTGCCGCGTCCGGTTGCGGGGCGGCTGCGGGTGCGATGTGGCTGGTCGCGCCCGCGCGGCGGAGCCGCATATCGACCGGGCCCCGCGCCCCTGGGTTACTCCGACTGTGCGGTGTTTCTCTGTTCCCCTCTCCTCCTCACCCCTTCATCCGCCACCATCTCTCCCGTGTTGAGCACCGGCGCTCTCCGCGCCCATCTGCTGGCCGCTCGTCTAGCCGGGTCCGTGGCCACCTCGCGGGAGGAGAGTCTGCGGAGCTATCGGTTGTTCGCGGCCCGGGACCCCAGAGTGCTGATCGGGATTGACCCTGAACGGTCCTGGAATGAGCGGGATCTGATCGGTCTCATGGCCGACAAGTGCGGGGTTTCGGGCGATCCCAGGTGTACAACTGGCCGGGACGTGATCGATCCTGAACGGACGCTCGTCGCGCTCGACGCCTTCGCGGAGCGGCTCGCGGCAGTTTCCCAGCGCAGCGGGGCCGTGCTCCTCGGCACCGGCCACCCGCACCGACTGCTCGGTTTCTACGCCGCCCTCGCGGACGCCCTCTCGGCGGCGGGATGTACCGTCCTCACCCCTGCGCATGGTCGCTGTGTCGACATAACGACCCGGTTCGGTCTACGTACGTACAACCTTGAGTACGTACGAGGAGTCGCGCTCGTGCGGGAACCGGACGCGGAGAGCTCCGGTTGTGAGACCGGCGCACACACGCACTCGCCACTCCCGGTTCGTACTGCCCTGGCGGCCGCGGCGGAGAGCGGCGGGCCGCTTCCCGAGCTCGTGATCGGGGATCACGGATGGGTCTGCGGGGCAGGTCAGCTCGGGTGTGAGGTCATTGGGCTCGCGGATACGGACGACCCCGCGCTCTTCGTGGGGGAGGCGGAGGGGGCCGTGTCCGTCGTCGTTCCACTTGATGACGCTGTGCGGTCCGATTACTACCGGCCGCTGACCCGCTACGTACTCAATCGAGCGTGTCTGTCACAGTAGGCCGCCGATGGGTGCACCTCTTCCCCACTTGCATCACCCGCCCCTACATTGGGGAGTGAGCACGCAGCGACGAAGAGTCACCGGAAGGGGAAGCCGGTGGCCGTCGAGTGCGGAAGGTTCAGGTGTGTCATGGCTGCTGAACAGAGGCCTCTGAGTGAGGTTCAGTTCCTTACCGTGGCGGAGGTCGCCTCGGTGATGCGAGTGTCGAAGATGACCGTGTACCGGTTGGTGCACAGCGGTCATCTGCCCGCGATCAGGGTGGGACGGTCCTTCCGTGTCCCCGAGAACGCGGTTCACGAGTACCTCCGCGAGAGCTATGTGGGGGTGGAGACGGCCTGACGACGACCGGACTCGGGGAGGTTCCAAGGGGGCCTCAGGGCACTCGTGGACCCCTGCCGGATCTCCCCGGTTCACCTCGATTACGACCTCAGCGCTCGGGCGGGTAGGCTAGCCCCTCGTAGGTCGTATGGGCCCATGGCGCCCAGCACCGAGTGATGAGAAGTGAGCGAGGGTAGTCGTGGGCTCTGTTATCAAGAAGCGGCGCAAGCGGATGGCCAAGAAGAAGCACCGCAAGCTGCTCAAGCGCACGCGCGTTCAGCGTCGCAACAAGAAGTAAGCGACGCCGCGTAAGCGTGGTTGTGGCCCCCCACCTGATATCGGTGGGGGGCCACACGCGTGTCATGGGGTCCGTTCGGGCCGGATGTCGTCACCTCGCGCAGTGGGCGGTCATCACAGGGCGACATCGAACCGCTAAGTTGGCGGGACACGGGGAACGCGGCACAGGACCGGGGCTGTACACGGGTCCTTTTGGGGCTGGACTACGGCTGGAAGGAAGGCGCGGATCTTGGGAAAGGTCGTGCTCGTCACCGGAGTGGCCCGACAGCTGGGCGGCCGGTTCGTCCGGCGCATACAGCGTGACCCGCAGGTGGACCGGGTGATCGCCGTGGACGCGGTGTCGCCGGAGCACCACCTGGGCGGGGCCGACTTCATCCAGGCGGACATCCGGCAGCCCGGCATCGCCCGGGTGCTGGCCGAGACGGCCGCCGACACGGTCGTACACCTGGATGTGACGGCGATGGCGCTCGGCAGCGGGAGCCGGACCACGGTCAAGGAGACCAACGTCATCGGCACCATGCAGCTCCTCGGTGCCTGCCAGAAGTCGCCGAACGTGCAGCGGCTCGTGGTGAAGTCCAGTACCAACGTGTACGGCTCCGCGCCCCGCGATCCCGCCGTGTTCACGGAGACCACCCCGCCCAAGTCGCTGCCGTCCGGCGGCTTCGCCAAGGACACGGTCGAGGTCGAGGGGTACGTGCGGGGCTTCGCCCGGCGGCGGCCCGACGTGGCCGTGTGCGTGCTCAGGTTCGCCAACATCCTGGGGCCGACCGCGGACACCCCGCTCGCCTCGTACTTCGCGCTGCCGGTGCTGCCGACCGTGCTCGGATACGATCCGCGGCTCCAGTTCGTGCACGAGGACGACGTGATCGACGTGCTCAGGATCGCCTCGCACGAACCCGAGCGGGGCACGCTCAACAGCGGCACCTTCAACATCGCGGGCGACGGGGTCCTGCTGCTGTCGCAGTGTTCCCGGCGGCTCGGGCGGCCCACCGTGCCCCTGCTGCTGCCGGCCGTCACCTGGGCCGGCTCGCTGGTCCGTACGCTGGGGATGACGGACTTCTCGCCCGAGCAGATCCGGCTGCTCACCCACGGCCGGGTCGTGTCGACGGTCCAGATGCGCGAGACGCTCGGATTCCGGCCGAAGTACACGACGGCGGAGACCTTCGCGGACTTCGCGCGCAGCCAGGGTCCCGGGCTGCTGCCGCCGGAGGCCCTCGCGGGGGCCGTCGACCGGATCGCCGCGCTGCCCCTCGCGGGCGGCGGCAACCCCCCGACGCAGAGCGCCAACTGAGGAGCGCATCAACGATGGCGGACGCCAAGGTCATTCCGTTCGACGACGACCGGTCCCGCGCAGGCGCCGTACAGCGGCCGGCGCGGCGCCGGAGCGCGGGGAGTCGACGCAAGGGCTCCGAGCCCGCGCTGGTCCGTGAGGTCCAGCCCCTGCCCAGCGGGGCTTCCGCGCAGGATGATGATCCCGTGACGCGTGAGGAACAGCCGCCGCAGGCGCACGACGAGGGCGGCCTGGAGCGGCGGATCGCCGCGGGGCTCAGCTTCCTGCGCCGCCGGCTCACCGGGGACTACGAGGTCGACGACTTCGGCTACGACGAGGAACTCACCGACCAGGTCCTGATGTCCCTGCTGCGGCCGGTGTACGAGAAGTACTTCCGGGTCGAGGTGAAGGGCGTCGAGAACATCCCGGCGGAGGGCGGCGCGCTGATCGTCGCCAACCACTCCGGGACGCTGCCGCTGGACGGGCTGATGATGCAGGTCGCCGTCCACGACCACCATCCCGCGAACCGGCATCTGCGGCTGCTGGCGGCGGACCTGGTGTTCATGCTGCCGGTGGTCAACGAACTCGCCCGCAAGCTCGGCCACACGCTGGCCTGCGCGGAGGACGCCGAACGGCTGCTCGGGCAGGGCGAGCTGGTCGGTGTGATGCCGGAGGGCTTCAAGGGCATCGGCAAGCCCTTCAGCGAGCGCTACAAGCTCCAGCGCTTCGGCCGGGGCGGTTTCGTCTCGACGGCCCTGCGGCAGCGCACCCCGATCATTCCGTGCTCGATCGTGGGCGCGGAGGAGATCTACCCGATGATCGGCAACGCGAAGACCCTCGCGCGTCTGCTGGGCTTCCCGTACTTCCCGCTGACGCCGACGTTCCCCTGGCTGGGCCCCCTGGGTGCCGTCCCCCTCCCCACCAAGTGGACGATCCAGTTCGGCGAGCCGATCCCCACGGACGGCTACCCGCCGGAGGCCGCCGAGGACCCGATGCTGATGTTCAACCTGACCGACCAGGTGAGGGAACAGATCCAGCACACGCTGTACAAGCTGCTGGTGCAGCGCAGGTCGGTGTTCTTCTGAGGTTGTCTGTCGTACGACGGTGGGGGCGCCCTTCCTGTGAAGGGCGCCCCCACCGTCGTACTCGAAGGGCTAGTTGGCGTCCTCGCCCTGGATGCCCAGGCCCGGGAGGAGGCCCGGGAGG
>NZ_LJBR01000006.1 GCF_001282115.1 Streptomyces sp. NRRL B-24085
GAAGGGCACCCAGGTCCACACGATCTCGCCGGGGTCGGGGTCGCCGTCCCGCGCGGGGGAGTACTCGGTGCGCACCCGGCCCACCTCGCGCGGGTCGGCCTCGACGGTGGCGGTGGCGCCGAAGCGGCCGGGGACGTTCTCGTCGGTGTCATGGATAGACGCAGTCACGAGGGCACCTTATGGCGTCGGCCCGACCGGGCGAGTAGTACGGTCTGTCGGATGGACGAAGCGGCGGGCGCGATCACCTTCGTGTGGCTCGGGATGGTGCTGGCGATCTCCTTCCTGGAGGCGCCGCTGAAGTTCCGCGCGCCGGGAGTGACGGTCCAAGTCGGCCTGGGCATCGGCCGCCTGGTCTTCCGGGCCCTGAACCTGGTGGAGAGCGTCCTGGCCGCCGCGGTGGTCGTGCTGGTCGCCGTCGGTGACGCACCGGCCCGGGCGATCGCGTGGACCGTGGCTGTGACGGTACTGCTCGTCGGCCAGCTCGCCGTGGTCCGCCCCCGGTTGAACCGCCGCTCCGACCGTGTCCTGGCCGGCGAGGACCTGCCCCGCTCGCGCGGTCACCTCGTCTACATCGCCTTGGAGATCGCGAAGGTCGTCGCCCTGATCGGGTCGGGCGTCACGCTGCTCGCAAGCTGAACGCGGGGTGCCGCCTGCGCACGCGGTGAACGCGGCGTCCCGTACCGCTCGTACGCCGAACGCAGGCGATCCGGGACCCCCTCACCGAAGGCCCCGGACCACCCGCCCCTCACTCCTGCACCGGCACCTTCTGGCCGGGCGGCGGTGCGGCGACCCCGTTGAGCGAGGTCGTGCTCGGCGTCTGCCCGTTCTGGTTCATCGACGCCAGCAGTTGACGGGCCAGCCCCAGCCCGGTGCCGCCCATCGTGAGCGCCTTGGCGAGCATGTCCGCCATGCCGTCGGCGCCGTTGAGCACCACCATGTTGTCGACGCTGCCGAACGCGGACGCGCCCGCCTTGACGATCTCCGGCCAGTTCTCGGCGAGTTGCTGGGCGACGACCGCCTCCTGGTTCTCGGCGAGGGCTGCGGCGCGGGCCTTGATGGCCTCCGCCTCCGCGAGCCCCTTCGCCTTCGCGGCCTCCGCCTCGGCCAGCCCCCTGGCCTGGGCCGCGGCAGCCTCCGCCTCACCGGTCGCTCGGGTCGACGCGGCCACGGCCGTACCGCGGGCCTTCGTCGCCTCGGCCTCGGCACCCGCGGCCGTCTTGACCCGCGTGGCCTCGGCCGCCGCGGCGAGCTCGGTCTCCTTCGCCTTGGCCTCGGCGGCGGAGATCCGTGCGTCGCGCTCCGCCTCGGCGAGCGTGCGCTTCTCGTAGGCCTTGGCGTCCGCCGGCTTGCGGACGTCGGCCTGGAGCTGCTGTTCACGCCGGTGCGCCTCGAGTTCGGCGACCCGGGTCTCCTGGACGACGACCTCCTGCCGGGCCCCGGCGTCCGCGAGCGGACCGGCCTGACGCGCCTTCGCGGCCGCCTTGTCCCGCTCGGCCTGGTAGCCGGCCTGGAGGATCTCGCTGTCCCGCGTGGCCTCCGCCATCCGCGCGAACGACTGCTGCTCGGCCTCGGTGGCCAACCGGTTCGCCTCGGCCTGCGCGATGCGAGCGTCCCGCTGGACGGCCGCCGCGTGCGGCATCGCCAGGTTCTGGATGTACCCGGTCGGGTCCTCGATCTCGTGGATCTGAAGGGAGTCGACGATGAGCCCCAGCTTCTCCATCTCGGTGCCGCAGGCGGCCCGGGTCTGCCCGGTGAGCTTCTCCCGGTCCCGGATCATGTCCTCGACGGTCAACCCGCCGACGATGGAACGCAGATGACCGGCGAACACGTTGTGCACCCGCTCGGACATCAGCTTCTGCTGGTCGAGGAACCGGCGACCGGCGTTGGCGATCGACACGAAGTCGTCGCCCACCTTGAAGATGACCACGCCCCGCACCTTGAGCGGGATGCCCTGGTGGGTCACGCAGTCCACCTGAAGTTCCGTCTCGTTCAGGTCGAGCGAGAGCTTGCGCACCGCCTGCACCCCGGGCAGCACCAAAGTGCCGCGCCCGGTGACGATGCGGAATCCCATGCCCTCCTCAAGGCCCTCGGTCCTGTGCTTGGACCCGGAGATGATCAGTGCCTCGTTGGGTTCCGCGACCCGCCACATCATCTTGAACAGACCGATCAGAACGGCGATGGCACCTACGGCCACCCCCGCAACGACGCCGACAACCATCGGCATACGCCCCCTTTGCATGGTGCCCTTTCGGCACCGAACGAAGGGAGTGTGCGCCTGTTCGCGGCCCGGGTGAAGACGCGGGCGAATCCTTGTCGAAACCTTGATGCACGCGCCTCTCACCTGCGCGTGGACGGGCTCAACTGTCGTACGCCGCCTGCACGTAGACCGTCCTCGGCGGCAGGTACTCCACCACCATCACCACCGTGCCCCGCTCGATCCGGTCGGTGCCGGAGGCCGGGTAGGCGAGGAAGTGCTCGGCGCCGCCCCGCACCCGGACGATCACCTCGCCGACGAGCCCCGGCCCGATCGTCCCCGTGACCCGCCCCATGAGCCCGACCATCGACGCATCCTCCATGGTCACAGGGTACGGTCCGGGCCGCTCACGCGGCCGGTGACTCGGCGCCGGCACAGGGCCGCGGCCACAGTTCGTGCCAGCGCAGCTCGGCCTCCAGCTGCGAGGCGAGCGACAGCAGCAGCGGCTCGCTGTTCGCGGGGCCGAGCAACTGGGCGCCGACGGGCAGTCCGCCCCCGACGAACCCGGCGGGGACGTTGACCCCCGGCCACCCCAGTACGTTCCAGGGCCAGGCGTACGGACAGGCCGCGATCATCGCGCGGTCGGTGGCCAGCCCGCCCAGCTTCAGCATCGCCCCGATGCGCGGCGGAGGCGCGGCCGTCGTGGGGGCGAGGACGACGTCGTACGACGTGAAGAACCCGCCGATACGGCGGTGCAGGAGCGCTTCCGCGCGCCGCGCCGCCCTGAGCGGGACCCCGCCGAGCAGTCCGCCGAGCCGGGCCGCGTCCCGGGTGCGGCGGTCCAGCAGCGCCGGGAAGGGAGCCTCCCGCACCCGCTCGGCGAGACCGACGGTGGCGCGCGGGACGAAGGTGAGCCCGATCTGGCCGTACGGCGGATCCGCCTCCTCGACGATGTGCCCCAAGTCGCCCAGCTTCTCGGCGAGTTCGACGACCCGTGCGCGTACCTCCGGGTGGAGCCGGGCGGGCAGCGCGGTGAACGGCGGCTTCAGGGCGAGCGCGATCCGCAGCCGGCCGGGGTCCCGGCCGACCGCCGCCGAGGCGTCCACGGCGGGCGGGCGGTGCGGGTCCAGCACATGGTTGCCGGCGGCCGCATCGAGGAGGAGGGCCGCGTCGGCGACCGTGCGGGCGAGCGTGCCGTTGACGGTGATGCCCTGGAAGGACTCGCCGCGCGGCCAGGTGGAGATGCGGCCGCGCTGCGGTTTGATGCCGACGAGGTGGGTCCAGGAGGCGGGGATGCGTACCGAACCGGCCCCGTCCGAGCCCAGCGCGGCGGGCACGAGACCGGCGGCTACGGCCGCGGCGGACCCGCCGGACGAGCCGCCCGGTGTATGTTCCGGGCTCCACGGGTTGCGGGTCGCGCCGAAGGCCGGTCCCTCGGTGAACGGCCACTGTCCGAACTCGCAGGTGTTGGTCTTGCCGACGATCACGGCCCCGGCCGCGCGCAGCCGTCGTACCGCCTCGCCGTCCCTGGCAGCCGCGGGGAACTCGCCCTCGCAGCCGAACGCGGTCGGCTCACCGGCCACGTCCATGTCGTCCTTGACGGCGACCGGCACGCCGAGCAGCGGTTTGCGTACTCCGGCGGCCAGTTGGGCGTCCGCGGCCGCGGCCTCCGCGAGGGCGGCTTCGGCCCGTACGATCCGGAAGGCGTTGAGGGTGCCCTGGCTGTCGTGGATCCGCGCGAGGGTCTGCTCGACCAGCGCCGCGGAAGTGATCGTGCCCTCGGCCAGCACACGGGCGGTCTCCCTCAGACCCGCGGAGCGGTCGTGCGTCATACGGTCCACCTTCGGTACGACGGGTGCCTACCGCACGGTAATCCCGGAAAGCGCTTCGCCGGAACGGCCCTGGCGGCAGTGGCGGTTCGGGCGCACGCCACAGCTGCCTCGCAGTGCTCACGCGGTCCTGCGCAAAGCATTGACGCGTGCAAGTCACAGCCTTACCTTCTGATCGACTTCCCGAACTTCGTTCGGTATGCCGGACAAGCGGAGCCGCATTGTCCGTGTCCTTGCCCCAGGGAGAGCCGCCGTGACCTCACGACCCCCCACGCCGTCCCGCCGCACCCTGCTGCGCGCGATGGCGGCCCTGCCCGCCTCCGCCGTCCTGCTGGGCGAACTGCCCGGCACGGCCTTCGCCGCCGCCCCGCCGAGCGGTTCCGCGACCCGCTACACGATCGTGCCGTTCCTCAACAGCAACGACGGCACCGTGAACGTCTACCAGTCCGACGACGCCACGGACTTCCGGCTGCTCAAGTCCTCGGCCTACACCCCGCCCGGCAACAGGATCCGCGACGCGAGCGTCTTCAAGCACACCGACGGCTGGTACTACCTCACGTACACGACCCACACCTGGCAGGACGTCAGCACCACGATCGGCTTCGCACGCAGTTCCGACCGGGCCAACTGGACCTTCCTGTACGACTATCCGGTCCCGATCGCCAACCTCTCCCGCGCCTGGGCGCCGGAATGGTTCGTCGACAGCGACGGCAGTGTGAACGTCATCGTGTCCTGCTCGGTCACCAGCAACGAGTGGATCTTCACCCCCTACCGGCTGAGGGCCACCAACTCGGCCCTGACGGCCTGGAGTTCACCCGTCGCCCTGTCCGGGATCGGCGCGAACCACATCGACACGTACATCGTGCGGACCGGCTCGACGTACCACGCCTTCACGAAGAACGAGACGAGCAAGTACATCGAGTACGCGACGGCGTCGTCCCTGACGGGCCCCTACACGATCTCCAGGACCGGCGACTGGGCGGGTTGGGGCAGCTACCGCGAGGGCCCGTCCGTGATCCAGCTCGACAACGGCGGCTGGCGGATCTTCTTCGACGGCTACGGCGACGGCAACTACTACTACAGCGACAGCTACGACTCCTTCGCGACCTGGTCCGCGCCGGCCGCGCTGCCGGTGGTCTCCGGCACCGCGCGCCACTTCACGGTCATCAAGGAGACGGTCTCCGGCGGTCCCTCGCTCGCGAGGAACGTCACCCGTTCCTTCCAGTCCGCCAACTACCCGACCCGGTACTGGCAGGCGCAGTCCTCGCTGCTCAACCTCCCTGTGGTGACCGGCTCCAGCACGGCCGCCGAGAAGACGGCGGCCACCTTCACGGTCGTCGCGGGCCTCGCCGACGCCAACGCCTACTCCTTCCGCGACTCCTCCGGCAGGTACCTGCGCCACTGGGACTTCCGCGGCCGCTTCGACGCCGACGACGGCACGTCGACCTTCGCCAAGGACGCGACGTTCATCGCCCGCACGGGGTCGTCCTCGGGTGCGATCCGCTGGGAGTCGTACAACTATCCCGGCCACTACCTGCGCCACTACAACTACCAGCTCCGGGTGGAGCGGACGACGGGGACGGATCTGTTCCGACAGGACAGTTCGTTCGTACCGGTGGCTGCTTGGGCGTGAGCCGCACGCCTGCCGGCCCGGCAGGCGTCTCGCGCTGGTGCCGCCGGGCCCTGGCCAGCAGTCCGTGCCGGGGCGCCAGGCACCAGGTCAGGGCGAAGAGGGCGGTCAGGACGCAGACGATGGAGCCGCCGGCGGCCAGGTCGTAGGCGTAGGAGACGTACAGTCCGGCCAGTGCGCCCGTGCCGCCGAAGAGCGAGGCCAGCAGGGTCATGCTCCACAGCCGCTCGGTGAGCATGCGGGCGGCTGCGGCCGGCGTGATGAGCAGGGACAGGACGAGGATGTTGCCGACCGCTTCCAGGGACATCACGATCGTGGCGGTCACGACCGCGTAGAGGATCAGGTCGAGCCGCATGACGGGGAGTCCGGCGGCGCGGGCGGTCTCGCGGTCGAGGCTGACGGCGACCAGTTCCCTGCTCAGCAGCAGCACGACGGCCACCAGGACCGCGCCGACGCACGCAGCGGTCCACACGTCCTCCGGGCCGACCGCGAGGACCTGTCCGAACAGGAACGAGGACAGGTCGGTGGACCAGCTGTCCTGCGTGGACACCAGCACGATCCCGAGTCCGAACGCGCAGGAGAAGAAGACGCCGATGACGGTGTCCTCCTTCAGCCGGCGGTTCTGTGAGACGAGCGCGATGAGGAGGGAGGTGGTCAGGCCGGCGACCGCCCCGCCGAGGAGCAGGTTGCCCTGGAAGGCGTAGGCGAGGGCGACGCCGGGGAACGCCGAGTGGGAGACGGCCTCGCCGATGAACGCCATGCCGCGCAGGACGACGTACACCCCCACGACTCCGCATACCAGCCCGGTGATCACGGCGACCGCGAACGCCCGCTGCATGAAGGGGAGTTGCCAGGGGCCGGTGAGGAATTCCAGGACGGTCACGCGGCGGCTCCGATCGCGGTGTCGAGGCCGAAGGCGCGCAGCATCTGCTCGGGGTCGGTGAGCAGTGCGGGGCCGCCCTCGGCGACGACCGTGCGGTTGAGGAGTGCCACGCGCGTGCAGGTGCGGGCGGCGGCGGCCAGGTCGTGGGTGGTCATCAGCAGGCCCTTGCCGTCGGCGGCGAGACGGCCGAAGAGGTCGTTGAGCAGTTCCTGGGTGGGCACGTCGACGCCGGTGAACGGCTCGTCCAGGAGCAGCAGTTGCGGGTCGCTCGCGAGGGCGCGGGCCACCAGGACGCGTTGGCGCTGCCCGCCGGACAGTTCGCCGACGGGTCGTCGGCGCAGGTCGGCGAGGCCGACCAGCTCCAGCGCCTCGTCGACGGCCGCCCGGTCCGCACGCCCGGCCCGGCGCAGCCGGCCGATGGAGCGGCTGCGGCCGGACAGCACCGCTCCGGCGATGTCGATGGGGAAGTCCCAGGCGAACTCATGGCGTTGCGGTACGTATCCGACCAGGTGGCGGGCGCGGCCCGGGGGAAGGCCGTCGATCAGCACGTCGCCGCCGGAGAGCGGGACCAGGCCGAGGACGGCGCGCAGCAGGGTGGTCTTGCCCGCGCCGTTGGGGCCCAGCAGGCCCAGCAGGTCTCCCCGGTGCACGGTCAGCCGGGTGCCCTGGACGGCTGACCTGCCGCCCAGGACGACACTCATGTCCTGAGCGTGCAGAAGCGGTTCCGCAGTGCTCACGCGGAGCCCCTTCCGGCGGTAGAGCTGCGGCGCCTGCGGGTGACGGCGACGAAGGCCGTCCCGACCAGGGCGAATGCAGCCGCGGCGCCGCCCAGGAGTACGGCGTTCCCGGCGCCGGTCGAGGCCATGGAACCGGCGCTGTCCGAAGAACCGCCGGCGGGGGACGCGTCGTCGACGGCCGCCCCGGTGCCGGGCGAGCCGCCGCCCCCCGTGCCCGTCGCGTCCGAGCCGTTCGAGGGTCCGGTGCCCGATCCGTCGCCGGGTCTGACGGTGTTCGGGTTCTCGTCTCCGACCACGAAGGCCACGGTCTCGGTGTCGTCGACCGCTGTGCCGTCGGTGAGTGTGCCGCTCATCCTGAGCGTCAGCCGGTAGGTGCCCTCTTCGGTGAAGGCCCAGCCGCCGTGCGCGTGCGTGTTCGCCGGGACGCCGAAGGAGTCCGGGACACCGTCCCCGCTGTTGAACAGCACGTTCGCGCCGGACATGGCGTCGTAGGTGTAGAGCGCGACCGTACCGGGGCCCTTCACCGCGGTGAGGGAGAACTTCACCCCGCCCCTGGTGGCGCCGGCCTGGATGTTGTCGGTGGACCAGCCGGGCCACAGCAGTCCGTCCTGCTGCACCTGGTCGAGCAGCCAGACGGCGTCTCCGGGCTTGCCGAGGAAGGCGAAGTCGTCGCCGTCGGGCAGGGTGTTCCTGGCGGCGGGTCTGACGTGCAGGACGACGGAGGAGGGCTCGCGCCATGTGGTCTTCCCGGAGACCGTGCCGTCCTTGATGTGGATCTGCATCTTCTCGTCGACGACCCGCGCGGCGATGTCGATGTGGCCTTCGCCGATGACGACAGGGGACGAGACCACGTCGGCGTCCGCGGCGGCTCGTGCGGAAGCCGAGGCAGCGCCCAGGGCGGGGGCCGGTGTCTTCCCGGCTGCCCCGACGAGGTTCTGCGCCTCACGTGTCGGCTGGGTGCCGGGCACCACGTGAGCGGGCTTGTCGGATGCGCCGTCCGGTTCCTGTCGCGGGGGCCGGGCCGCCGCCCGCGCGATGGCCTCGTCCCCGACCAGCACCGTGTAGACGGTCCCGACGGACAGTTCCCGCCCGTCGACCGTCCCGGCCTCTGCGGTGAAAACGGCCTGGTACGTCCCCTCGTCGGTGAACGCCCAGCGGGTGGAGCCCTCCTGCCCCGCAGGCAAGTCGTAGCCGTCGGGCAGCCCGTCCGCGCTGTCGAACAGCAGCGGGCCCGTCTCGCCGTTGCCGGCCTGCCCGTACACCCTCAGATCGCCCGGCCCGTCGAGCCCGGTGAGCGACCACCGCACGCTGTCCTGGTCCACAGTGCCCGCGGGTACTCCGGTGGTGTCCCAGCCGGGGGCCGGAGCGGTCCCCCGAGCGTCGGGGACCTCGATCACGTGCGCCTCGGCGGCGTCTGCGGCATCGAGGGTCAACTCTCCGCCCGTGTAGGCGATCCGGCCGAGTCCGGCCCCGGGCCCTGTGCCACCGCCTTCGTCGGCGACCGCGACACCACCCCCCGCCAGCGTGGCCACGAGCACCGCCGCCACAGCGGCACGCTCCCTGCTTGCCCTGCCCATGGCCCTCATCAGGCGTCCCTCCCCAGGCACTTCGCGAGCTCGTTCGCGTTGTGCCGCATCATCGATACGTAGTCGTGGACCTTGTCGTCGAACGAGTCGCCGTAGATCGTGCAGACCTTGACGCCCTGGTCCCGGGCGACCCGTTTGAGCACGTCGGCGCGTGCGGCGAGGTTCGGCTCCAGGAACACGGACGGGACCTGTTTCTCCCGGATGGTGTTGCCGAGTTCCTCCACCTCGGCCGCGCTCGGCTCCCGGTTGGGCACCGGCACGACGAAGCCGGCGACCTGCATGCCGTACGCCTTGGCGAGGTAGCCGAAGGCGTCGTGCGTGGTGATCAGCTCGCGGTTCTCCCCGGGGATGGTCGCGAGCTTCCGCGCGACCTCCTGGTCGAGCGCGCCGAGCGTCTTCAGGAAGGCCGCGGTGTTCTTCTCGTACGTCGTCCTTCCGGCCGGGTCTGCCTTGGTCAGCTCGGCCTCGATGCGGCGGACGTACGCCTCCGCGTTGGCGACGTCCTCCCAGACGTGGGGGTCCATGTCGCCGTGCACGTGCTTGCCGATGACGGCCTGGGGGAGTACCCACAGGTCGGCACCGGGCTCGCCGAGGAAGGCGTACGGCTTCTCCACCGGCACGGACTCCTTCGCCCGGTCGGGCACGTTGAGCACCACGTCCTGGGCCGGGTGCCGGGTGCGCCGGCCGCTCCCGTCCTCGTCCGCACGGACGTACACCTTCCCGGTCTCGGCGTTGAGGGCGACGTCGGCGTGGCCCGCGTCCAGGACGGTGGCGCCCCCCGGGGCCTCGGCGGCGTCGCCGACGGTGAAGGTGAAGGTGCCGCTGCCGAACCTCTCCCGCTTCCCGTCGAGGGTCTCGGTGCGGCCCTCGACGGTCAGCCGGTAGGTACCGGGTCTGCTGAAGGCCCAGTTGACGTGGGTGTGCGCCTCGGGCGGCAGCGTGAAGGAGTCCTTCGCGTCGAGGCCGTCGGCGGAGTCGACGTACACCTTGGGCCTGCCGAGCGTGTCGGTGAGGTACACGCGCAGCTCGCCGGGTCCCTCCAGTTCGGTCGCGGTCGTACGGACCTGGGAGCCGTCGCCCCTGACCTGACCCTCGACGGCCCAGCCGAGCCAGAGCACGTCGAGCCCGAGGTCCTCCTCGAGTTTCATGACCGTGCCGCCGTACTGCTCCAGCCTCTCGGCGAACTCGATCTTCGGTGCGTCCCGGGGGGCGTTGTTGTGGACCATCTTCATGATCCCCGGCTCTTCGAGGAGCAGTCCGTTGCTGAAGACCACGTCCGCCTTGGTGACTCGGGCGGCGTCGCCGGGGCTGGGCTCGTAGGAGTGCGGATCGCCGTGGCGCGGCACGATCGAGGTGACGTCGACGCGGTCGCCGCCCACCCGCTCGACCAGGTCGGCGATGATCGCCGTTGTCGCCGACACGGTCAGTGCGGCATCCGACGAGCCGGGCCGGACGCCGCCGCACCCGGTGGCCGCCGCGGCGAGCAGCGCGCAGACGGTGGTGAGCGCGCCGGTCATGATGCCTGTGTTGTGGCCCCGCATGGGGCTCCTCCTTCTTCCGGACATGGCGGTCGAGCGGTCGGCGGATCGGACGGCTCCGGGCTTGGCTTCCGGGCCGCCGTCCGCGAGGTTCTCAGGGGGCGGTGCGCCGGCGCCGGACGCGGGCGAGGAGCACCGCGCCGCCGCCTGCCAGCACGGTGGCCACTGCCACGGCGGCCAGCACGGCGCCTGAGACACCGGTGGACGCCAGGGCGCCGGACGACGACGGGCCGGTGCCGTGGCCATCACCGCCGGCTGTGACCGAACCGCCCTGCGGTCCGGGGGAGTTCACCCCGTGCGAGGCACTCGGCGCCGCCGAGTCCGGTGCCGTGGGCGATACGGACGCCGGGGCGGAGGCCGTCGGTGTCCCCGAAGGGGTGGCCGTCGGCGTCGCGGTCGGCTCGTCACCCGCTCCCGGCGGTACGGTCCCCGGGTCCACGTCGTCCCCGACCACCCAGGCGAAGGTCTCCGTGTCGCTCACCTTCGTACCGTCGGCCAGGGTGGCGCTGACGGTGAACGTGGTGCGGTAGACGCCCTCGGCGGTGAAGGCCCAGTTGAAGTGGCTGTGGGTGCCCGGCCTGAGCGTGTGGGCGTCGGGCAGGCCGTCACCGCTGTTGAGCGAGACGACCGGGACTCCCAGCGAGTCGTCGTAGAACATCGCGACGTTCCCGGGCCCTTGCACCGAGTCGAGCCGGAAGGCGATCCTGCCGTCGAGGTCGTTCGTGGCGTACGCCTGCGTGTTCCAGCCGGGCCACAGGAGACCGGCCTTCTGCTGCAGGGGCAACCACCACACCGCGTCACCGGCGCCGCCGAGGAACTCGTAGCCTTGCGGGATCCTCCGTTTGGCGGCCGGCCGCACATGGAGGACGACCTTGCCCGGCTCGTACCACTCGTGCCGCGTCTCGGTTCCCTCCTTGAACTGGAACTCCAGACGGCCGTCCACCGGGCGGGCCGCCATGTCGACATGGCCCTCGGAGACGACGTGCGCCGCCGGGGCGGTGGGCGACGGGCTCGTGGGCGCCGGATCCGTCGGGGTGGCTGTCGGGGTCGAGCCGTCACCGGGCAGCACGTCGGCCGGGTCGACGTCGTCGCCGACGACGACGGCGAGGGTCTCGGTGTCCGTGGCACCGCCGCTGGTCACCCTGAAGGTGAGCCGGTAGACGCCCTCCGCCGTGAACACCCAGGTGGGCGCCACCCGTTCCTGGCCGCCGGACAGCGTGAACGAACGGGGAGCCGCAGCAGTGCTGCCGAGACGGGCCTGGGCCGGGATGTCCGAGGAGTCCATCTCCCGGGTGTAGGTGGCCAGGCCGAAGTCCCCGGGACCGTCGTATCCCGCGAGGGTCACCTCGGTGTCCCCGCCCGCCTCGGTGCCCTTCCAGCCGGGTTCGGGCGCGAAGAGGTCCGCGGACTCCCAGCCGTTCAGCTGCCAGGTGTCCATGTCGGTGGTGCCCAGCGCGCTCGCGACCGGGCTCAGGGTGGTCTGCAGGGACTCCTGTACGGCGTGCAGGACGACGGTCGACGGCTCGCGTGTGACCACCGTGTCCCCACTGCGGTCGTCGATCTGCAACTGCAGCTCTCCGGCGACCAGCCGGGGTGTGAGGTCGAGTTCGCCCTCGTCGAGGACGACGGCACCGCCGGCGGCGCGGGCGGGCCCGCTGCCGCCGACGACGACCAGCCCTGCCGCGCCCGACAGCACCGCGGTCGCCGCGGTGAGAGCAGCGGCCGTGAAGGCGCGTCTTCCGCGCGTCAGGGCTCTCATCACGAGCTGACGACGACGGTGTACGTGGCGGTGGCGGACTCGGTGACACCGCCGACGGTGCCCTGGACACGGAAGGTCAACTGGTAGGTGCCGGCCTCTTCGAAGGCCCAGTTGGCGTGGTTGTGCGTGGCGACGCCGAAGGACTTCGACTTGAAGCTGGTGGTGGCGGTGTTGCTGTCGTACCAGCGGGTGCCGGCGCCCTCGTAGACGCTGAAGTCGTCGGTGGTGGCACCGTTGCGGGTGGCGCTGACCAGTCTGTAGGTCACCGAGTTGTTCGCGAAGACGCCGGTGGTCAGATGCTCGGTGGAGAGACCGGGGAAGAGCACACCGGCCGCGGCGGCCTCGGCCTCGGTGTCGGGGAGCAGCCAGATCTGGCTGCCGTCGCCGAGGAAGCCGTAGCCCGGGTTGGCGACCTTCGCGGCAGCGGGCACGGACAGTGTCACGTCGGCCGGTTCGTACTCGGTGTCGGTCTCCTCGTCATGGACGTGCAGATGCAGGTCGGTGCCGTCCCACTCGGCGTCGAGGACGTCGACGTGGCCGCTGCTGAGAGTGGTCGCGGCGAGGGCCGGGGTGGCAGCGAGGCCGCCGATCGCGACGGCCGCCGCGAGGGAACCCGAAACGGTCAGAGTGCGGGCGAAGGTAAGCAAAGTGATCCCTCCGAGGATCGCGAGATGTGCAAGGACGGAACGGACTTGGGGTGCCTACCGGGAGGGTCCGGGACGTGTGACCGCCGATGGCTGTGTCGCTGTCGAACCGTCAACTGCCGGTGCCTGACGGCGGCGTGGCCTCCGGTCGATCGTCGTCACCGCACAAGCGGAGGCGTCGAGACCGGCAGCGGTCAGGGCGCGTGTGGAGGCACGCAAGACGGATCCCCCCGGATCAGAAGGCACACCTGCTTGAAGGTGCGCAGACAAGTAACATGGTAATCATTTTCAAAATGGTTGGCAATGAGTCGCATGGGGTCCATGAGCGTGGCCGCGTTCCAGCAGGACCGCGGCGAGTGCGCCGGTCGCCCCGGCTGGGCGCTGACCACCCGTCCGAGGCGACCGCGCCGGAACCCCGAGCGGCACGGTCCGTGCGACGCGGTGGGTCCGGGCGATGTCGGCGTCACGGGACACCGTGCAAACAGTGAAGGGTCCTGGCGGGCCCGGCGCCGCACACGAAGAACGGTCAGGGGCTTGCCGCTACGGAGTCGGCTCCACGGTGATGTGCGGGGACAGTGCGCGCAGGAAGTCGGGCGCGTCGAACATCTCGCCGGCGGAGGCGACACCCACCGTCCTGGTCCGGCCCGTGAGGAGGCGGTGGACCGCTTCGACCGCGAGGGGCGCGGTGACGGCATAGATGTCCTGGCCGCGGGCCACGGCGCGCCGTTCGGTGCCGCCCCGGCGTACGACGACGTCGACGAGGAAGGTCTGTGCGGAGCGCCCGTGTTCGTCGACCGCGGCGGGGGTCGGCGTGTCCGGGGACGACACGCCCGTGGCCGCTTCGGCGGTCATGTACGTGCGTACTTCGGGGACGGACAGGTGGCTGGGGAGGGTGACGACGTCGGCCATGGTGAACTCGCTGATGACGTCTCGCGCCCCCAGCGGGTCCGGGAAGGACCACCGCAGGGTGGGCAGGTCGTCGCTGTGGTACTCCAGTCGCCCCTTCGTGAAGCGGACCCGGCGACCGTCCCGCCGCTCGGCGGAGACCTTGCCCGCGGCGCGTGTTCCCTCCGTGGGCGCCCAGTTGCTGAGACCGTACGCGATGTGGGCCTCGTCCGCCTCCGTCCAGTCGCCCATCGTCGCGGTGGCCAGCAGGTCGCCGAGGCCGCCGAAGAAGGCCATCGCCGGCACGATCGCCGCCCCCTCCGCGCGCGCCCGGTCCGCGAACCGCGTGAACGTGTCGGCGTTGGCCTCGATCTCGGCCGCCACGTCGACGTAGGGGATCCCGGCCCGCAGGGCCGCCTCGATCACCGGGGCGGCCGTCGTGGCGAAGGGGCCGGCGGAGTTGACGACGGCTGCCGCACCGGCCACCGCGTGATCGAGCGCGGCCGGGTCGTCGACCGCGGCGGGGCGGACCTCGAGTCCGGGGTGCTCGTCCGCCAGCGCCTTCAGCTTGCCGGCATCGCGCCCGGACAGGACCGGAACGAATCCGCGCTCCCGCAGGTGTGCCACCACGAACCGGCCGGTGTGCCCGTACGCCCCGTACACCGTCACCGTCTGCCCCGTCGCCATGCCTTCTCCCCGTGCCGGAATCGATCGACCACGACGATCCTCGCGTGGTGGAGGGCGCACCCGTGAGTGTCCGGAACGACATCTCCCATACAATTACGGACATGGGAACTGTCGCGCTGGCCGTCACCGAGGGGATGCTGCACTTCGAACTGTCCGTGGCCCACGAGGTCTTCGGCTCCGCCCCGGACGCGGTCGCCGTCCCCTGGTACGACATCTCGGTCTGCGGGCCGGGCCCGGTCCACTTCGGCCGGTTCCGGCTGGAGCCCGACCACGGCCTCGACCGGCTCCGGGACGCCGACACCGTGATCGTCCCCGGCTGGGCCGACATCGACGTGGCGCCGCCCGCCGGACTGGTGGAGGCGGTACGCGCGGCCCACGACGCGGGTGCCCGCGTGGTCTCCCTGTGCACGGGCGCGTTCGTGCTGGCGGCCGCCGGCCTGCTGAACGGCAGGCGAGCCACCACCCATTGGGCGCACACCGACGTCCTGGCCGCCCGCTACCCCGAGGTGGAGGTCGATCCGGACGTCCTGTACGTCGACAACGGCAGCGTGCTCACCTCCGCGGGCAAGGCCGCCGCGCTCGACCTGTGCCTGCACCTCGTCCGCCTCGACCACGGCTCGTCGATCGCCAACACGGTCGCCCGCCGCCTGGTCGTACCGCCGCACCGGGCCGGTGGCCAGGCCCAGTTCGTCACCGCTCCGGTACCCGCCCGGGACGACCATCCGCTCGCCGCCCTGCTCCCCTGGATCATCGAGCGGCTCGACCAGCCGCTGACCGTGGCGGACCTCGCCCGCCACGCCGGGATGAGCGCACGCCACCTGGGCCGCCACTTCCACGCGGCGACCGGCACCACCCCTTTGCAGTGGCTGCTGACCCAACGGCTGCGTCGCGCCCAGGAGTTGCTGGAAAACACCGACGACAGCATCGACACCATCGCGGCGGCCACCGGCATGGGCACGGCCACCACACTGCGCCGCCACTTCCACCGCACCCTCGGTGTCCCCCCGGACACCTACCGCCGCACCTTCCGCTCCGGGCCCCGTCCGCTGCCGGACCCGGCCACCGGCCAGGCGGAACAAGTCCGTTCCGGGGGGTGAGGAAGGGATCGGGCCGCCCTCGGCCCCTTGCGAGCGGCCCGTCTTCGTGAAGCGACGACGCTGGCGGCGAGGGCGCCCCGCGGAACGGCCTTGTTCCGCCTGGCCGACGAGAACCGCCCCGGTGTCGGCTCCCGCCGGCCGCCGGGGGGAGAGAGTCGTGGCAGCGGTGAATTCCGGAAACCCGCTCCCGCCGACCCGCCGTCGCCCCGTGACCTGGTCCCCAGGAACGACAGGCATCCGGATCGAAGCCCGCCCCCGTCCCAAGGCGCCGCCCCGATCAACCTCCGGGCCGATGCCGCTCGGCGGTGGTTGCACAAGGGCGCCCCCGCCCGTGTCAGCGGCCCGCGAGAGCCGTCCCCGTCTCCTCCGCCAGCGCTTCCAGCAGGCGCTCCTGGAACTCCTCGTCGTGGACGGCGGGATGCGGGTCCTGTATCTGCTGGTGGTACCAGTACCCGCCCGTGGTCAACGCCGCCGGCTCGTCGCTCGTCGCGAGCCACTCCTGGGTCCGATGACCGAGCTCCAGATCGTCCGGAGCGTTGGGTCCGCCCATCCTCGTGGGCACCCAACCGGGATCCACGGCATTGCTCAGCACACCGGGACGCAGCCTCGCCACCGCCGCCGCGAGCGCGGTGACGAACAGCTTGCTGTCGGCGTACGACCCCGCGCTCCTTCCCCGCCAGTCGACCCCGGTGAGGGCGGGGCGGCCACCGAAGTGCGAGCCGCTGCTCAGGTACACCAGTCGGCGGGGCCCGGGGAGCAGGGCGGTGAGCAGGTACGGCGCGATGACGTTGACCGGCATCACGGCCGGACCGCTCCACACGCCGGCGTTGTGGACGACCGCGTCGAGCGGCTCCGCGTCACTGAGCTCGGCCGCGATCCGCCGTACGTCGTCGCGTTCCGCGAAGTCACCCACCACGACGTGGGCCCCGCGAGCGGCCAGGGCGTCGAGGTCCGCCGCGCGCTGCCCGTTCCGGGCGTGCACGACGACGTCGTGTCCCGCGGACAGGAGCGAGTCCGCAGCGGCACGCCCGAGTCCCTCCGCGGACCCGGTCACCAGAATCCGGCTCAAGAGCGCACCGCCTCCCGATCGATCGTCTCCCTCAAGTCCTCCCTCAAGTGAACCCCCTTCGCCGTCCGGCCGGTCAGGCGTGCGAGAGGGCGAAGGAGACCAGGAAGCCGCTCACGGTGATCAGGCCGATGGCCAGGTGGGCGTCCTCGAACGCCTCGGGGATCATCGTGTCGGCGATCATGGCGAGGATCGCCCCCGCCGCCACGGCGGTCACCGTGGCGATCAGGGCGGGTGAGAAGGAGCCGACCACCGTGTAGCCGAGGACGGCCGACACCGTGCTCGCGGCGGCGATCGCGGCCCACACGCCGAAGACGTACCCCTTGGTGCGGCCGGCCTTCTTCATCCCGGCCGAACTGGACAGCCCCTCGGGCACGTTGCTGATGAACACCGCCGCCACGGTCACCAGGCTGACCGCGCCGCCGTCGAGCAGGCTGACGCCGATCACCGCGGACTCCGGCACGCCGTCGAGCAGGGCGCCGAGCGCGAGTGCCGTCCCGGAGCCGCCCTGCTGGGCCTCCGAGGGCTGTGCCGCCGACTGCTGGTGACCGGAGCGCTTGCGGTGCCGGGCTCCCCGGCGGGCCAGCCACACGTTGCCCGCGGTGTAGGCCACGGCGCCGATCAGGGTGCCGACGGCCGCGGGAGCGAGTCCCGCCTGGTCGTAGGCCTCCCCGACCAGTTCGAAGGAGACCGCCGACAACAGCACCCCGGCGCCGAACGCCATCACGGTCGCGATCACCTTCTGCGGCACCCGCACCCCGTACCCCAGCGCGGCACCGAGCAGAAGCGCCGAGCCCGCCACCAGCCCCCACAGCCCAGCCTGTACCACTTCAGCCATGCGGACGCGTCTACCCGGGATGGATGTGGATCAACACGTTCCGCCGGTCCGCTGAGCCCTGAGCGCTCTCGGCCACGTGTTTGACCAGGCAAGACGGCCGAATCAGGTGATGCTGCGCAGATGCGGGGAAGAAGTTGCGGCAACCGATGGGAGGTCGTTGTGGAGGGTGGAGATCTGGAACTGGGCGAGCTGCTGGCCGCTGCGGAGGCGGCCCCGCCCGGTGAGTCCGTCGACGTGGTGGCACGCGACCTGCAGAAGAGGCTCGGCGCGGAGCGGGTGTCGTTCCTCTTCGTCGACCTCATCGGGCAGCGGCTGGTACGGCTCGTCGCGGCCGGCGCCGACGTCGCGGAGCATGCCGGGCCGATCGACCTGCACGGCAGCGTCTACGACGATGTGCTGCGCAGCCAGCGCCAGCACACGGAAGCGGACGGCCAGGGCGGGATGCGCGTCATCACCCCGGTCACCAACCGCGGCGACTGCCTCGGCGTCCTGGAGGTGACCTTGCAGGCCGCCGACGACGCCGTGCTCCAGCAGGTCCGTGACGCGGCCCACGCGCTGGCGTACATCATCGTCACGGACGGACGCTTCACCGACCTGTACCACCTGGGCCGGCGCACCACCGAGACCAGCCTGGCCGCGGAGATCCAGCACCAGCTCCTTCCCTCGGCGCCCTGCTGCGAGGCGGCCCAGTTCACCCTCGCCGCCGGGCTGGTGCCGGCGGACGACATCGGCGGCGACACCTACGACTACACCCTCGAACGCGACACCCTGCATCTGTCGATCACCGACGCGATGGGCCACGACACCAACTCCGCGCTGCTGGCCACCCTGCTGGTCGGCGCGCTGCGGCAGGCCCGCCGCAGCGGCTGTGACGCTCTCCGCCAGGCCGACCACGCCCACCGGGCCCTGCTGACCCACAGCCGCGGACTGGCCACCGGGCAGTTGCTCTGCGTCGACCTGGGGACGGGGCTGTGCGAACTGGTCAACGCCGGCCACCCCTGGCCGCTGCGGCTGCGCGACGGCACCGTCGAAGAGGTCAGGCTCGCGGTCAACCTGCCCTTCGGCGTGGTGGCGCCCGGCTCCTACCGGCTCCAGGAACTGCAACTGCGGCCCGGGGACCGGCTGATCCTGCTCACCGACGGGATGCTGGAACGCGGTGCCGCGACGGCCGACCTGACCTCCGTCATCCATGACACCGCCGCCCTGCATCCGCGGGAAGCCGTCCGGGCCATGACCGGGGCGGTGCTCGACGCCTGCCACGGCAGCCTCAGGGACGACGCCACGGTCGTGGTCCTGGACTGGCACGGCGATCGCCGCCGGGACGCCGAAGCCGCCCCGGGATCAGCGGGCTGATCCCGGGGCGGGGAGAGATCGGCGGGACAGCCTCGCGCGGTTCCCCGCCGTCTACGGTCGGCGAAGGACCTCGGTGTCCGTGCCCGGGTCGAGTGCCTGCTCCAGCGTGGGACGGCAGGGGATGACGGAGTCCAGGCCGACGAGTTGGACGACCCGCATCACCGGCTCCTGCGCGGCGGCCAGACGCAGCCATCCCCCGGCCGCGCCGACCTGGTGGTGGACGTGGACGAAGACGTTGATGCCGGTGGAGTCCAGGAAGGTCACCCCGCTGAGGTCCGCCACGACACGCGGTGGCGGGCCGTCGTCGTCGAGGTCCTGGGGCAGCAGTGCGGTCGTCAGCACGTCCTTGACATCGTGGTCGATGTCCCCGCGCAGCGTCACCACACGGATGCCGTCGACAGTGGAGTGCGCGACGGACAGCCGTTCCGGTCGTCCTGTGGGTGATATGTCGGTCACCGTTCCTCACCTGAAATGGGGCTGCGGGGGGCAGCGTCAGCGGATGATTCTGCCGCACCAGGCCCCCTGGTTGCACCAGGCCGACTCTGTTCGAACATGGTCTCCGGCGGGCATACCAGTGGATCCGGAGGGCACTCGCGCGGAGACGAGGAGGACAGGGCTGATGCTGGTGGGTTCGTCATCCGAGAACGGGGACCGCAGGGAGCGTGGTTCCCTCCTTCAGCGGGCCGGCTTCGCGCTGGCCGGGGACGAGGGGTGCATCGCGCGGGCCCGGCGGCACGCCGCCGACTTCCTCTCCCGGCTCCGGGACAGGCATGGCCGGGGCGTCTCCGCGTACACCGTGGGGACGGTCCAGCTCATCGTGAGTGAGCTGGTCACCAACGCCCTCAAGTACGCCCCGGGACCCGTCCGCATGGAGCTGCGCGTGACCGGCGCGGGTGTGGAGGTCGTCGTCGAGGACAGCAACCCCGCCCTGCCCGCGGCGCACGCCACCGACCCGGACCGCGTCGGCCGGCACGGCCTGGAGATCGTCCGGGCCGTCGCCGAGGACCTCGACATCCAGCGGCTGGCACCCGGCAAGCGCATCACCGCCCGTATCGCCCTGACCGGCCTCTGCTGAAACGGCCTCCGGGCCGGACGCCGGCCCGGATCCGGACCCGCTCGGCCGCGCCCGGGCGGAGGAACCGTCCGGCGAGCCGGAGGAACACGAGGTGAGGAGCGCCAACACGCAAGCGGTGACCGCGGCGACGGCTGCGGTGGACGACGTCCTTCTACGCATCATGACGCCCATTGAACCCCCACCGCCCGCCTCGTCGGCAGGCCGCCGCCCGGGACCCCGTCGCCGGCCCGGGGCCACACGGAAGCGTGCACCCACGCGCGTCCCCACCACCCCGGCGGGGGAGAATGGGGCCCGTACCCCAACGGTCGACCCTTGCGGAGGAGCGGGTAAATGCAGAACGCGCGAGCGGGGCAGGTCGCCGGGCCCGATGACCTCATCGACGTGGCCCGTCTGGTCACGGCGTACTACACGCTCCACCCCGACCCGGCCGAACCGGGACAGCGGGTGGCCTTCGGCACCTCGGGACACCGCGGTTCGTCCCTCGCGGCGGCCTTCAACGAGGACCACATCGCGGCCACCAGCCAGGCCATCTGCGAGTACCGAGCCGCCCAGGGCACCGACGGACCCCTCTTCCTCGGCGCCGACACCCACGCCCTGTCGGAGCCCGCGCGGATCACGGCACTGGAGGTGTTCGCGGCCAACGACGTGACCGTCCTCATCGACCAGGCGGACGGCTACACGCCCACCCCGGCCGTCTCGCACGCCATCCTCACCCACAACCGGCAGTGGACCTCCGCGCTCGCCGACGGGGTCGTCGTCACGCCCTCGCACAACCCGCCCGCCGACGGCGGCTTCAAGTACAACCCGCCGAGCGGCGGCCCCGCCGGCTCCGAGGCGACCTCCTGGATCCAGGACCGCGCCAACGAGATCATCACCGGTGGTCTGAAGGACGTACGGCGCATCCCGTACAGCCGCGCGCTGGCCGCCCCCGGCACCGGCCGCCACGACTTCCTCGGCGCCTACGTGGCCGACCTCCCGAACGTCCTGGACCTGGACGCGATCCGGTCCGCCGGGGTCCGCATCGGCGCCGACCCGCTCGGCGGCGCCTCGGTCGCCTACTGGGGCCGGATCGCCGAGGAGCACCGGCTCGACCTCACGGTGGTCAATCCGCTCACCGACCCCACCTGGCGCTTCATGACGCTGGACTGGGACGGCAAGATCCGCATGGACTGCTCGTCGCCGTACGCCATGGCCTCGCTCATCGAGCGGCGCGACCGCTTCGACATCGCCACCGGCAACGACGCCGACGCCGACCGGCACGGCATCGTCACACCGGACGCGGGCCTGATGAACCCCAACCACTACCTGGCCGTGGCCATCTCGTACCTGTACGCGCACCGCGAGCAGTGGCCCGCGGGAGCGGGGATCGGCAAGACCCTCGTGTCGTCCAGCATGATCGACCGGGTCGCGGCGGACCTCGGCCGGACCCTGGTCGAGGTGCCCGTCGGCTTCAAGTGGTTCGTGGACGGCCTGTCCGACGGCACGATCGGCTTCGGCGGCGAGGAGTCGGCCGGCGCGTCCTTCCTGCGCCGGGACGGCTCGGTGTGGACCACCGACAAGGACGGCATCATCCTCGCCCTGCTCGCCTCCGAGATCACGGCGGTCACCGGCAAGACCCCGTCGCAGCACTACGCCGGGCTCACCGACCGCTTCGGCGCCCCCGCCTACGCGCGCGTCGACGCCCCGGCCACCCGCGAGGAGAAGGCCCTGCTCGGCAAGCTGTCCCCGAGCCAGGTCACCGCCGACACCCTCGCCGGCGAGCCGGTCACCGAGGTCCTCACCGAAGCCCCGGGCAACGGCGCCGCCCTCGGCGGCATCAAGGTGGCCACCGCCAACGCCTGGTTCGCCGCCCGCCCCTCGGGCACCGAGGACGTCTACAAGATCTACGGGGAGTCCTTCCTCGGCCCGGACCACCTGAGCCGGGTCCAGGAGGAGGCCAGGTCCGTGGTGCTGGCGGCGCTGAACGCCTGACCCGGCGCCCGGCCCCGGCCCGCGGCCGTGACCAGATCACGGCCGCGGGCCCTGCCCGTGCCCTCTCTGTGACGGATCCCTCACCGCGCCCCTCGCGGAAACGGTCGCCGTACCCCCCACCAGGGACGATCGTGGGCGGCATGAACGATCGCGACGAGGCGACGCACGACGAGGCCGACGAGGTCCGCCGCTTCTGGGGCCGGCTCGGACTGCCGGGCCTGATCGACGTCCACACCCACTTCATGCCCGAGCGGGTCCTGCACAAGGTCTGGGAGTACTTCGACAGCAACGGGCCGCTGATCGGCGGGCTGGGCTGGCCGATCACGTACCGGAAGGCGGAGGACGAGAGAACGGCCCTGCTGCGCGGGTTCGGCGTCC
The DNA here is from genome assembly GCF_001282115.1 of Streptomyces sp. NRRL B-24085. GTDB lineage: Bacteria > Actinomycetota > Actinomycetes > Streptomycetales > Streptomycetaceae > Streptomyces. The sequence continues at coordinate 22,151 of NZ_LJBR01000006.1, forward strand.
GGGCCTTCACCGCGATGCTCTACCCCCACAAACCCGGCATGGCCAGGTGGCTGAACGGATGGGCGGCCGACTTCGCCCGCCGCACCCCCGACTGCCTGCACACCGCCACCCTCTACCCCGAGCCGGACGTCGAGACGTACGTGCGCGAGGCCGTCGAAGCGGGGGCGCGGGTCTTCAAGGCGCACGTCCAGGTCGGCGGCTACGACCCCGCCGCCGACCTCCTCCAGGGGGCCTGGGGGCTGCTGGCCGAGGCGGGCGTCCCCGTGGTGATCCACTGCGGCTCCGGGCCCGCGCCCGGCAAGCACACCGGTCCCGGGCCGATCGCGCGGGTCCTGGCCCGGCACCCGGGGCTGCGGCTGATCGTCGCGCACATGGGGATGCCGGAGTACGAGGAGTTCTTCGACCTCGCCGAACGGTACGACCAGGTGCGTCTGGACACGACGATGGCGTTCACCGACTTCACCGAGGACTTCATGCCGTTCCCGCGCCGCGCGCTGCCCCGGCTCGCCGCCCTCGGCGACCGCGTCCTGCTGGGCTCCGACTTCCCCAGCATCCCCTACCCCTACCTGCACCAGCTGCACGCCCTGGAACGCCTGGACCTGGGAGCGGAGTGGCTGCGGGCCGTCTGCCACGACAACGCGAGCAGGCTGTTCGACGTGTGACACCGCCATCTGGCCCGGGCGCCCGCCGACGGCCCTGAGGATGGAGGAAGGGCCGTCGCGACCTCCCCAGGTGAGACGGCCCTTCCTCCGGGTAAGCATCGACTCTGCTACCCCGAAGATCCGGACTCATGCCCGATCTTTCCGGGAGGGCTGAGCGGGCGCCCCTCTCGGGGCCCGCCCGCGTCAGTTGATGCAGAGCAGGTTGAGCACGCACAGCCCCGACGGGTCGGTCGCGGACGACGAGGAGCTGCCCGTCTGCGAGGACTGCGAGCTGTCGCCGCCCGTGCTCGTGCCGGTGTTCGTGCTCGTCGTGCCGTCCGAGGACGAGGACGAGGACGAGGAAGACGACGAGGACGAGGACGAGTCAGAGGTTCCCGTCGACGTGCCGGTCGTCCCGGCCGTGCCCGTCGTCGTGGTCGTGGCACTCGTGCCGCCGGTGCCGGCCGTGAGCGTCGAGGAGAGCGAGCCCTGGGACTGCGAGCGCGAGCCGGTCGTCGCCGTCTGCGTGCGGGAGGTGACGGAGTCCGTGTGGACCGACGACAGGGTCGTGGCGGACGCCGAGTCGGCTGTCCGCCGGTGCGCGCCCGCCTTCGCGGCGGGAGTGGCCGTCGCCTGCTGTGCCGTGGCGGGCGTCGAGGCCGGCTGGGCGTCGTCCGAGGTGGGCAGCTCCGCCATGCCCATGGCCCGGGGGTCCGGGGAGGTGGCCGCCTGCGCCCGGGTGTGGGACTGCTGGCTCATCGCGGTGACGGTCAGGCCGCCGCCGACGAGGGCGACGGCGGTCGCGACCACGGCCTTGCGCTGGTTCTTCTTCCAGCGGGCCCGCTGGCGCCGCCGTGCCGCCCGGCCCTCCGTCAGCACCGGCCCGTCCACCACGTCCTCGGACGCGACACCGGGGTCGGTGTCGGCCGCCGGCTCCTCGGGGAGCCCCGCGTCGTGCCACTCGGGTGCTTCGTCCCACGCCGCGGCCGCCGTGCCGGTCGTCGTGCCGACGTGGGCGGGGGGAGCGATGTCCGGGGCGTAGGCGCCGCATCCGGGACACGCCAGGGCGCCGTTGAGATGCCGACGGCACGAGGAGCAGTAGTCCATCTGGTCTTCCTGAGTCGACTGCACCATCGGCCCGATGGCCGTGGCCGGTCTCGTTCGCACGGGGGATCGAGCCGGAGGCAAAAGTAGCGAGGCTTTCGAAAGGCGGTGTGCAGCCTGTGTGATGCTCCTGCGCAGATGTCCGAGGGGTGCGATGGGCGCGAGGGGCGTACGTCGGATTCACGCCACTTGTCCGAGATGCGACCCCCGCGGTGTGGCCCGACCGGGTGGGCTGGCGGCCAACGCGGGCCCCGTTACGGCGAGTTGGCCGTGCACGGGGCCCGCTCCGCAGGGCCGGTGCCGTGGACCGGGCTCAGGAAGCCCGTCGATGGTCAGCCGCGCCGGACCGTCCAGAGGGTGGCGTGGTAGACGCCGTCGGGGCTGGTGGGATCGGTCGGGGCCGTCGCGCTGTTGCCGACGGCGGCGCCGTGCCGGTCCACGTCGGACGCCGTGGAGTGGACGCCGCCGATGGCGGGCAGGAGCGTGAACTCGCCGGTGTCGATCCGGTACACGTAGGCGAAGGGGCCGGGGTTGGTGTCCCCGGCGGCGAAGTTCCCGGCCACGCCATTGATGTAGGTCCGGCCGGGTCCGGGGCCGAAGGCCGACAGGGTCCTGGTGCGCAGGTCGTAGCGGTACGCGCCCGGGCGTGTGGTGGCGAGGACGGTGTGCCCCGTGACGACCGGACGGTAGGACATCTCGGGGCCGAGGTCGCTCCAGACCCCGCTGCGGATGTCGTACGCGAAGCCGCGCTCGGGTGGTCCGCCGGAGGAACCGTCCGGCTTCGGCTGGAAGGTGCCGACGACCGTGTGCCCGGTGATCGAGGTGACCTTGCTGGACACGCCGTTGTCGTACCTGCTCAGGTCGGTCCAGGCGTGGGTGTGCAGGTCGTGGACGTAGGCGTGGCCGACCTCGAACGGCGTGCCGGGGTGGTCCCAGGTGCCGGCGACGTACCGGTTCAGGGAGGTCCCGGCCGCGGTGCTGGTGCCGTCCGGGCCGACCGGGGAGTCGAGTTCGGTCATCGTGCCGGTACGGGCGTCGTAGGCGTAGGCGTGGGTGTTCTGGTTGCCCGGTGTCCGGGCGCTGCCCACCACCGTGTGGCCGCTGATGTCGGTGACATGGCTGTCGCCGCCGCCGAAGGTGCCGACGGCCCGCGTCCGGCCGGTGCGCAGGTCGTGCACGAACCCCCGGCGGTCGCCGCCGGCCAGCGAGGAGTCGCCGATCACATAGCGGCCCTCGACGTCGAGCGCGGTGCTCTCCGGACCCCCGAGCGTGCCGAGGTCGGTCATGACGTGCGTGGAGCGGTCGTAGGCGAAGGCGTGCGAGTGGAAGTCGTCGCCGGCCAGGGTGGAACTGCCGACCACCGTGTCGGCGTCGAGGGCGAACCCTGAGCTGTAGGTGCCGCCGAGGGTGCCCAGGTCGAGGGCGGTGTACTGCGGCGCGGACGGCTTCGGGGCCTGGGCGAGCGCCGGGCCCGAGCCGAGTCCGAGCAGTGCGAGCGCGACCGCCGCGACCGAGGCGCGGGCGGTTAATCGTGTGTGTCTCATCGAGTCCCCCCTGTGGACTGGTGCGATCTTGACGTTGCTACCGTCCGGCCCCTCGGGCCAACCCCCGTCCCACGGAACGTACGGAAAAACTCATCCGGGTGACGAACCCCTCCTGGACGCCCGGCGCGCCGGCGCGCGCGCCGCCAGCGCCTCCAGCAGCAGGTCCACCGCCGCCTCGAACGAACTCTCCGCCATCCCCGGCAGCTCGCGCCGTACCGCGGTGAGCGCCGGGTACGCCCCCGGGTCCAGGGCTTGGTAGACCTCCCGCCAGGCGCGGTGGTCGGCCTCGCGCTGCTGCCGGGGGAGCGCCTGGAACGCCGCGTCCGTGGCCGCGTGGCTGAGCACGGTGTCGATGAAGGCCAGGTACAGGCGGGCCGCGTCGGCCGGTGCGAAGCCCGCCGACAGCAGCAGGCCGATCCCCGTGTCCACCGCCCGGATCTCGCTGGTGCGCCGGGTCACCCGGTGCGCGGCCAGGGCGGCCGCCCGCGGATGGGCCAGGTATCCGGCCCGCACCCGCAGGGCCATCTCGCGCAGCGAGGCCACCCAGTCGTCCCCGGGGACGAATCCCGCCATCGCGTCGCCGATGATCCGGTCCGCGATGGCGAGCACCAGGTCGTCGGTGTCGTGGAAGTAGCGGTACAGGGCGGTCGGGTCGCAGCCCAGCGCCGCGCCGAGCCGGCGCACGCTCAGCGCCTCGGGGCCGTGCTCGCCGATCAGCCGCAGGGCGGTTTCGACGATCAGCTCCTCGGACAGCAGGACACCGGTGCGGGTGGGGCGTCGGCGCCGGCGTTCCTCGGGGACACGGCTGGACACGACCGGACTCCTCTCGCCGCGGGGCCCTCAGTGAACGGCCCCCGGCCCCCTTACGTCAACAGGGTTGACCCAAAGTGGACGGGGGCTGTTCCATCACCTCACCGCGCGGCTCTTCTCCTCTTCCCCGTCCCCTGGCCCCGAGGAGCCCTCCATGTCGTCCAGACCGCCCCAGCCCTCCGCACCGAGCCCGGACCTGCGCCGCTCCCTCGGTGTCGTCGACGGCGTCGCCATCGCCGCGTCCAGCACGGCGGCCACCACCAGCATCGCCATCGGCATGGGCACGATCGCCACCGTCGTCGGCCTCCAGGCACCGGCCCTGCTGATCCTGGCGTTCCTGCCGGTCCTCGGCATCGCCACCGCCTACGCCCGCCAGAACCGCTCGGAGCCGAACTGCGGCAACGGCTACGTCTGGGTCGGCAAGTCACTCGGCCCCTGGCCCGGCTTCCTGACCGGCTGGGTCACCCTGGTCGGCTCGGTCATCTTCTGCGCCTACACCAGCGCGATCATGGGCTCGGTCGTCCTGGCCTTCGCCAACAAGGCCGGACTGCGCAGCGTCGCCGGCCTCGCCCTCGACCCGACCTCCACCGGCGTCACCACCGCGGTCGGACTGGTGATCCTCCTCGCCCTCACCGCGCTGGCCGTCACCGGGGTGCGGGCCGCGACCCGCTTCCAGTTCGCCCTCCTGGTCTTCGAGTACGCGGTCCTGCTGGCCTTCTGCGGCTGGGCCCTGATCACCGGCGACCACGCCCTGTCGCTGTCCTGGTTCAACCCCTTCGAGATCGCCGGCGGCACCGCCTTCGCCCAGGGCATGGTCCTCGCGGTGTTCTTCTTCTGGGGCTGGGACGCGGCGTTCAGCGTCAACGAGGAGACGAGGAGCCCGGGCGACGCGGCCCGCGGCGGCCTCATCGCCCTGTTCGCGATGCTCGGCCTGTTCCTCTTCGCCTCGGTCGCCTTCCAGCGGGAGATGAGCCTGGCCGAACTCGTCAGGAACGGCCCCCAGGCCCTGCCGTACCTCGGGGAGAAACTGGCCGCCGAACCCTGGGCCACCCTCCCCCTGGTCGCGCTGATGTTCTCCGCGGTCGCCTCCGTGCAGGCCACGCTGATCCCCACGGCACGCGGCCTGTTCGCGATGAGCCGCGACCGCACGATGGGACCGCTGTGGACCCGCGTCCACCCGCGCTGGGGCACCCCCGCGGCCGGCACGGCCGTCGTGATGTCCGTCGCGGCCGTGATCGCCGTGCTCGCCGTCGCGATCCCCAAGCTCAGCGACATGCTGCTGGCCGCCGTCAACGCCATCGGACTGATCGTCGCCCTCTACTACGGCCTCACCGCGCTCGCCTGCGCCGTGCGCTTCCGCTCCGCACGCCACGACGGAGCACGGGAGGCGCTGCTCGCCGTCGGCGTGCCCGCGGTGTCCGGACTGATCCTGCTGGGCCTCGGCGGCTACCTCGGATACTCGTACCTGGCCATGAGCGACCACTTCGAACTCAGCCCGGACAACGGCTGGTTCATGTTCTCGCTGCCCGCCGCGATCGTCCTGGCCGGCCTCGGCATGGCCGCCGTCGCCAAGTACGGGCGGCACTCGCCCTACTTCTCCACCGGGCGCGGCACCGACGCCGACTCCCTGACCCTGCCGATGGACCGTACGGCGGTCTGATCCCTCCTGGAGTTCACCCTCATGTCACCCACCGCGGACCTCGTCCTCACCGGCGGTCCCGTGCACACCGTCGATCCCGCCCGCAGCACCGCCACCGCCGTGGCCGTGCGCGAGGGGCGGATCGCCGCCGTCGGCCACGACGAGGTGCACGAGCTCATCGGCCCGCGCACCGAAGTCGTCGACCTGGCAGGGAAGTCGCTCCTCCCGGGCTTCCAGGACGCGCACGTCCACCCGCAGGGCGCGGGCCTCGAACTGGGCCTGTGCCACCTCGCCGACACCGTCGACCCGGACGAGTACCTGCGCCGGATCAAGGTGTACGCCGACCAGCACCCGGACGCCGAGTGGATCACCGGCGGCGGCTGGTCCCTGGAGGCGTTCCCCGGCGGAGCGCCCACCGCGGCGGCCCTCGACGCGGTCGTCCCCGACCGGCCCGTGTTCCTGCCCAACCGCGACCACCACGGCGCCTGGGTCAACAGCCGTGCCCTGGAACGCGCCGGCATCGACGCCCGCACGCCGGACCCCGCCGACGGCCGCATCGAACGCGACGCCGACGGCAACCCCACCGGGATGCTCCAGGAGGGAGCCGTCCACCTGGTCGGGAGGCTGGTCCCGGACCCCACCGCGGAGGAACAGCTCAGGGCCCTGCTCCGGGCGCAGGCCGTGCTGCACGCGTACGGGGTCACCGCCTGGCAGGACGCCATCGTCGGCGCGTACGCCAACATGACCGACCCGGCGCCCTCCTACCTCGCGGCCCTCGACCGGGGCCTGCTCACCGCCAGGGTGGTCGGCGCCCTGTGGTGGGACCGTGCGCGAGGCGCCGAACAGATACCCGAACTCGTCGCCCGCCGTGCGGAGTTGGACCGGGGCCGGTTCCGGGCGGGCACCGTGAAGGTCATGCAGGACGGCATCGCGGAGAACCACACCGCCGCGATGCTGGACCCCTATCTGACCGACTGCGGCTGCGCGTCGGACAACAGCGGCATCAGCTTCGTCGCGCCGGACGACCTGCGGAAGTACGTCACCGAACTGGACGCGTCCGGCTTCCAGGTCCACTTCCACGCGCTCGGCGACCGCGCGGTACGCGAGGCGCTGGACGCCGTGGAGGCCGCCCGCACGGCCAACGGCCGGCGCGACACCCGGCACCACCTGGCCCATCTCCAGGTCGTGCACCCGCACGACGTCCCCCGGTTCCGCGCCCTGGGTGCGAGCGCCAACCTCCAGATGCTGTGGGCCGCCCACGAACCGCAGATGGACGAGCTGACCCTGCCCTTCCTCGGCGACGAGCGCGGGGCACGCCAGTACCCCTTCGGCGACCTGCTGCGGGCCGGCGCCACCCTGGCCGCCGGCAGCGACTGGCCGGTCAGCAGCCCCGACCCGTTCCAGGCCATCCACGTCGCCGTCAACCGGATCGCCCCCGGCGCCCCCGAGGGCACCCCGGAGTTCCTTCCGGGCCAGCGCCTCGACCTGGGCACCGCCATCGCCGCGTACACCGCGGGCAGCGCCTACGTGAACCACCTCGACGACATCAGCGGCAGCATCGCCGTGGGGAAGTCGGCCGACCTCGTCGTCCTCGACCGCGACCCGTTCGCGGGCCCGCGCGAGGAGATCGCGGCCACCCGTGTCCTGCAGACCTTCGTCGAAGGGCAGCGGGTCCACGCGGCGGGGGACGCCTGAACGAGTGGAACCCCCGCCCCCGGAACCGGTGATTCCGGCGTCCGGGGACGGGGCAGTAGGGATGCTGACGGGACGGCCGCGCACACCGAGGCCGTCCCGATGCCCGTCGAACCGAGGAACACCATGGCCACTCCCAGCCCCGACCGTGTCCGAGGAACCGCCCTCCTCGCCGACCCCCTGCTCAACAAGGGAACCGCGTTCACTCCCGAGGAGCGCGCCGCACTCGGTCTGGACGGGCTGCTGCCACCGGCGACGGAGACGCTGGAGGAACAGGCGGACCGGGCGTACGCGGCGTTCCTCGGCTACGACAAGACGCTCAACCGGCACATCTACCTGCGCCAGCTCCAGGACACCAACGAGGTGCTCTTCTACGGTCTGCTCACCCGGCACCTGGAGGAGATGCTGCCGGTCGTCTACACCCCCACGGTCGGCGAGGCCTGCCGCCGCTTCAGCGAGATCTACCGCAGGCCGCGCGGTCTGTTCCTGACCTACGAGGACCGGCACCGCTTCCGGGAGATCCTGCGCAACCGGCCCGGCGGCGAGGTCGACGTCATCGTCGTCACCGACGGCCAGCGCATCCTCGGCCTCGGCGACCAGGGGGTGGGCGGCATGGGCATCCCGATCGGCAAGCTCAGCCTCTACACCGCCATCGGCGGCATCCACCCCGCCCGCACCCTGCCGATCCTCCTCGACGTCGGCACCGACAACGAGCAGCTGCTGACGAACGCGCACTATCTCGGCCGCAGGCAGCACCGCGTCACCGGGGATGCCTACGACGAGATGATCGAGGCGTTCGTCTCCGCCGTGGAGGCCGAACTCCCCGGCACCCTGCTCCAGTGGGAGGACTTCGCGACCGCCCACGCCCGGCCCATCCTCGGCCGCTACCAGGACCGGCTGCTCACCTTCAACGACGACATCCAGGGCACCGCGGCCGTGGCACTGGGCGCGCTGACCACCGCCACGAAGGTCGCCGGATCGTCCCTGACCGACCACCGGATCGTGGTCCTGGGCGCGGGATCGGCGGCGATCGGCGTCGCCGACATGATCCGTACCGCACTCGTGGAGGAGGGCCTGTCCGAGGAGGAGGCGGCCGACCGGTTCTGGTTCGTCGACATCGACGGCCTGCTGGTGAGCTCCCGCACCGACCTCACCCCCGAGCAGCGGGTCTACGCCCGCGACGACGAGGAGGTACGGCAGTGGGGCGGGGACGCGCCCGACCTGGCCCGGGTCGTCGGTGAGGTGGAGCCGACGGCGCTGATCGGGCTCTCCACCGCGCACGGCGCCTTCACCGAGGAGATCGTGCGCACGATGGCCGGCTCCTGCGACCGGCCGGTGATCCTGCCGCTGTCCAACCCCACCTCGAACGCCGAGGCCGACCCCGCCGACCTCGCCCGCTGGACCGACGGCAGGGCCCTGATCGCCGCCGGATCGCCCTTCCCGCCGCTCACGGTGGACGGGCGCGAGGTGCCGGTCGCGCAGGCCAACAACGTCTACGTGTTCCCCGCCGTCGGTCTGGCGGTCACGGCCTGCCGGGCCCGCCGGGTGACCGACCGCATGATGGTGGCGGCGGCCCGCGCCGTGGGGGAGTGCGCCGTGCGGGCGGGCGCCGACGGAGCCACCCCGCTGCTGCCCCCGCTGGCGAGCATGCGGGACGCGGCCCGCGAGGTCGCGCTCGCGGTGGCCCGGGCAGCCGTCGAGGACGGCGTCGCCCCCGAGGCGACGGAGGCGGAGCTGCGCGAGGCGATCGCGCAGGCGCAGTGGACACCCCGGTACGCGTCCTGAACGCCGGGTCCCGGGAGGGGAGCGGAGGGTCCGGGAAGGCGGCCCGGCGGCTGTGACAGTATCGGCGGTGGGCGTGAGGCCGCCCGCTCGGGTCGAGGGCAGAGGACGAGTGACATGGACCGGCCGCCGGGCATGATGGACGTGGCCCGGGAGGCCGGCGTCTCGCACATCACCGTCTCCCGCGTCGTCAACGGCCATCCGTCGGTGCGGCCGGAGACCCGGGCCCGGGTCGAGGCGGCGATCCAGAAGCTGGGGTACCGCCGCAACAGCGTCGCGAGGGCCCTCAAGAGCCGGCGTTCCTCGACGATCGGCGTGGTGATCGTCGGGTCGGAGCTGTTCGAGCTGCCGCGCATCCTCCTCGGCGTGGAGACGGCCGCCAAACAGGCCGGCTACTGGGTGAGCCTGGCCAGCCGGCAGGGCGAGAGCACCACCGGCGACCTCATGGAGACACTGCAACGGCTCACCGACCAAGCGGTGGAGGCGATCGCGGTCGTCGCCGACCGGCCCGACACGGTGGAGACGCTGGCCGGCCTCTCGCTCGGGGTGCCGGTGGCGGTGGTGATGTCCGGCAACGCGCCCGATCCCGAACTGAGCTTCGTCGAGGTCGACCAGGAGCTCGGCGCCCGGCTCGCCGTCCGGCACCTCCTCGACCTCGGACACCGCGACATCGCCCATCTGACCGGCGCCCTGCGCACCTTCGACGCCCGGGCCCGCGTCGAGGGGTGGCAGGCCGAGCTCACCGCCGCGGCGGCCCAAGGACCCCTGTTGGAGGGCGACTTCGGCGCGGAGAGCGGGTTCCGCCTGGCCGAGGCGCTCTGCGACGCCGACGGCGGCCTGCCCACCGCCGTCTTCGCGGGCAACGACCAGATGGCCATGGGCGTGCTGGCCGCCTTCGCCCGACGGGGCGTGAAGGTGCCGCACGACGTGTCGGTCGTCGGCTTCGACGACATGAAGGGCGCCGGATACCTGGTGCCTGCCCTGACCACGGTCTGCCAGGACTTCGCCCACCTGGGCAGGAGCGCCATCGAACTGCTGGTGCGCAGACTGGACGGGGAACCGGCGCAGCGGCAGAAGCTCACGCCGCGGCTCGTCGTGCGCGACAGCACGGCCGCTCCCCGCGCGGACGCCTGAACTCCGGCGCGGAGCAAGGGAGTCGGACAGCTGCTCCGCTCCCGGGCCGACGGCGGGGCCGGGGACCGTGGGCGAACCACGGCTCCTGTGCGAACACCGCACGCGGTGATTGGCCGGGGCCAAGCCCTTGACAGCTTGTTAACGTTAACATCACCGTGGTTACCGGACACCGCCCCCCCATCCCTGGCCTTCACCGGAAAGCGACCCGCATGTCGACAGCCCAGCCCCCGTCCTTCCCCGCGCACTTCCTCCTCGGCTCCGCGACCGCCGCCTACCAGATCGAGGGCGCCGTCGACGAGGACGGGCGCGGCCCCTCCATCTGGGACACCTACTCCCACACCCCGGGCAAGACGTGGAACGGCGACACCGGTGACGTGGCCGCCGACCACTACCACCGCCTCGACGAGGACCTCGACCTCATGGCCTCCCTCGGCCTGAAGGCGTACCGGTTCTCCATCGCCTGGCCGCGCATCCAGCCCACCGGCCGGGGCCCGGCCAACCCCAAGGGGCTGGACTTCTACAGCCGGCTGGTCGACGGCCTGCTCCAGCGGGACATGGTCCCCGTCGCGACCCTCTACCACTGGGACCTGCCCCAGGCGCTGGAGGACGAGGGCGGCTGGACGAACCGCGACACCGCGTTCGCCTTCGCCGACTACGCACGCATCGTCGGCGAAGCCCTCGGCGACCGTGTCGCCGTCTGGACCACGCTGAACGAGCCGTGGTGCTCCGCCTATCTCGGCTACGGCTCCGGAGCGCACGCCCCCGGCCGCACCGACGGCGCGGCGGCGCTGACGGCGGTCCACCACCTCAACCTCGCCCACGGGCTCGCGGTCCAGCAGCTCAGGGAGGTCGCCACCAACGACCCGCAGTACTCGGTCACCCTCAACTTCCACGTCCTGCGCGGTGAGGGGGACGGCGCCGAGGAGGCCGTACGCCGGATCGACGCGCTGGCCAACCGGGCGTTCACCGAACCCCTGCTGCGCGGCCACTACCCGCAGGACCTCATGGAGGACACCGCGGCCATCACGGACTGGTCGTTCGTCGAGGACGGCGACCTGGCCCGCATCCACCAGCCCCTGGACCTGCTCGGCGTCAACTACTACGCCACGACCAGGGTGCGGCTGTGGGACGGCGCCACGGCGCGGCAGAACAACGACGGGCACAAGGACATGGGCGGCTCGCCCTGGCCGGGCTCCCCCCAGGTGGAGTTCGTCGCGCAGGAGGGCCCGCACACCGCCATGGGCTGGAACATCGACCCCGACGGACTCGAAGAGCTCCTGCTGGACCTGCACACCCGGTTCCCGGACCAGCCGCTGGTCATCACCGAGAACGGCGCCGCCTTCGAGGACCGCCTCGTCACCCGCCCCGACGGCAGCCAGGCCGTCCACGACCCGGAGCGGATCGACTACCTGTACCGGCACTTCCTCGCCGCCCACCGTGCGCTCACCGCCGGAGTCGACCTGCGCGGGTACTTCGTGTGGTCGCTGATGGACAACTTCGAGTGGGGCTACGGCTATTCGAAGCGGTTCGGCATCGTGCACGTCGACTACGAGACGCAGCGCCGCACCCTGAAGGACAGCGCCCTGTGGTACCGGGAACTGGCGACCAAGGGCAGCATTCCGCCCCCGGGAACCACGGAGTAGCCCGGACGGGGCCGGCCGGGGAGCCGAGCGCCGCCTGGCCCCGCACAATTCGGTGATGTGTCAACTCCGCTTACACTTTTTCCATGGCAGACACAGTGCGATGGCTGACGCCGGAGGAGCAGCGCGCGTGGCGGGGTTTCGTCCGGTTGCACGAGCGGCTCGGCGGACGTCTCGGGCGCATGCTCCAGTCCGAGTCCAGGGTGTCGCCCGCGGACTTCGCCGTGCTGGTCCATCTCACGGACACCCCGGAGGGGCGGCAGCGGTACCAGGATCTGGCCCGTGCGCTGGAGTGGGAGAAGAGCAGGATGTCCCACCACATCGCGCGGATGGCCGGGCGCGGGCTGGTGGTCCGGGAGGAGTGCCCGGAGGACGCGCGCGGCGCCTTCGTGGTCATCACGGACGCCGGCCGGGCGGCCATCGAGGCGGCGGCCCCGCGTCATGTCGAGGCGGTGCGTGAACTGTTCATCGACCATGTCACACCGGCCGAGCTGCGGGTTCTGGCCGAGATCTCCGAGCGCGTCATCGGCAAGCTGGACGAGAACCCGGCCTGACGCGGAGGTCTTCGCAGTCGTCCTCGCGGTGTGCGGCGGCTGACTCGACCTGACGCACGCAAGCCTCCGGTCGCCACCGAACCGGTCATCGGGGCGACGAGGGCCGTCGGCGGCAGCGATGCCGGGTCCTGCCTGCGAAAGTCCACGATCGGGATCCCGTGGCGCCAACCGCCCTCGCCCGCGTTCTGCCTGCTCGGAATCCCCGTGGGCCTGCTCCGGACCGAGCGGAATAGCCGGGGGTGGCCCCGTGTTGGGCGGGTATAGTTGATGCATCAACCACTAGGAGGGGTGAGGGCGATGCAGTTCGGCATCTTCACCGTCGGGGACGTGGCCACCGACCCGCACACCGGCCGTACGCCGACCGAGCACGAGCGCATCAAGGCCATGGTCGCGATCGCGCTGAAGGCGGAGGAGGTCGGACTCGACGTCTTCGCGACCGGTGAGCACCACAACCCGCCGTTCGTGCCCTCCTCTCCCACGACCCTGCTCGGCCACGTCGCCGCGCGCACCGAGCGCATCATCCTCTCGACGTCCACGGCGCTGATCACCACGAACGACCCGGTGAAGATCGCCGAGGACTACGCGATGCTCCAGCACCTGGCCGACGGCCGGGTGGACCTGATGATGGGCCGCGGCAACACCGGCCCGGTCTACCCCTGGTTCGGCAAGGACGTCCGGGACGGCATCAACCTCGCCATCGAGAACTACGCCCTGCTGCGCCGCCTGTGGCGCGAGGACGTCGTGAACTGGGAAGGCAAGTTCCGCACCCCGCTCCAGGGCTTCACCTCCACCCCCCGGCCCCTCGACGGAGTCGCGCCGTTCGTGTGGCACGGCTCCATCCGCTCGCCGGAGATCGCCGAACAGGCCGCCTACTACGGCGACGGGTTCTTCCACAACAACATCTTCTGGCCGAAGGAGCACACCGGGAAGCTGATCGACCTGTACCGGGAGCGGTACGCGCACTACGGCCACGGCACCCCCGAGCAGGCCGTCGTCGGCCTCGGCGGCCAGGTCTACATGCGCCACAACTCCCAGGACGCCGTCCGGGAGTTCCGCCCGGTCTTCGACCACTCACCGGTGATGGGAGGCGGGATCAGTATGGAGGAGTACATGCGACAGACCCCGCTCACCGTCGGCACTCCGGACCAGGTCATCGAGAAGACCCTGTCCTTCCGCACGTACGCCGGTGACTACCAGCGCCAGCTGTTCGTCGTGGACGGCGGCGGCATCCCGCTGAAGACCGCCCTGGAACAGATCGACATGCTGGGCGAGGAGGTCGTACCGGTGCTGCGCGAGGAGTTCGCCCGGAACCGGCCGGCCGACGTGCCCGACGCCCCCACCCACGCCTCCCTGCTCGCCGCCCACGAGGCGGAGCGCGCCGCGACCGCCGCACCGGCGGTCTGAACCCGAATCCCAGGACCCTCGCGACGAAGCCGGTCCGCGCGAAGGCGCGGCCGGCGGACGGAGCCATCATGACCGACAACTTCAACGCGTACGCGGCCACCGGTGGGGTGGCGCCCGACCGTTGGGCCAGCGCGCTGCACCTGTTCGACGACGGCGTCGGAGTGCCGCACGAGGAGACCACCGTCGAGCGCTGGGAGCGGGCCGGGCTGCTGTTCGAGGCGCGCGACTACAGCGGTGCCGCGAAGCTCCTCGCCGCCGTCGTCGAGGAGGCGCCGGAACAGACCGGCCCCCGGCTGCTGCTGGCGCGCGCCTACTACCACTCCGCCCAACTGCGGCGTGCCGAGGAGCAGTTGCGGGTGATCGTCGAGCGCGATCCGGTGGAGCACTACGCCCACCTGATGCTGGGACGCACCCTGCAACGGCTGGGCCGCGCGGAGGAGGCGGAGCCCTGGCTGCGGATGGCCGGCGCGTTCGCGGGCGAGTTCCCGGACGACGACTGAGCGGCGAGGGCGGTGCACTCGGGCGGCGGGCATCGTGCCGACGGATCACTCCGGCTGGACGACGAGCCCGCCGCCCGCCGCATGCCGAGGGCGGCCTGCTGAAGCGCTTCTCAGGTCCCGGAAACACTCAAGAGGTTGCCCTCGGGCCGGGGTGAGGGGTGCAATGACCGGCATGATCACTCAGGTGCGTCCGGCGGCGCCGGTCCGGATCGGCGCTCTCGTTCCGCTGACGCGGCCCGGCTGGGTCGAGGCCGGCCGGCACCTGCTCGCCGGCCTGGAACGGGCCGTCGACGAGGTCAACGAGGCCGGCGGGATCGACGGAAGACCTCTCGAACTGGCGGTCCGGGACACCGCGGCCGATCCGCTGCGGGCCGCGGCGGCCGTGGACGAACTGGACCGGCTCGGCGTGGCCGCCGTGGTGGGCGAGTACCACAGCGTCGTCGCCCGCGCCGTTGCCGCCAGGGCCGACGCCCTCCGTCTGCCGTACCTCTGCTCGTCGGCGGTCCTCGACGCGCTGACCGAGCAGCCCACGCCATGGGTCGCGCGCCTGTCCCCGCCGCAGTCCCACGGCTGGCGGGTCTACGCCGACTTCCTCCTCGGCGCGGGCCACAGCCGTGTCGCCGTGGCGACCGAACCGAGCGTCTACTGGGCGACGGGGACCCGCATCCTCCGGGACCGGCTCACGGCACGAGGCGGCACCGTCGTCGAACTCGACGCGCGGGCCCTCACTCCCGAGGCGCTGTGCGACCGACTCGTGGAGCAGCGGGCGACGGCCCTCCTCCTGCTGGCCGGCTTCCCCGAGCCGGCCGTGTCGATCGTCCGGTCCGTCCGCCGCGACCGGCGCCTCGCCGAGGTCATGATCGGCGCTCCGGCCGGACAGCCCGAGTTCGCCGCATGGGCGGGGTCGCTGGGCGGCGACGGCACCGCGATCCCGTTCCTGCGCTATCTGCCCGAGCGTCTCGGCCCCCTCGGCGCACGGGTCGAGGCGGCACTCCGCGAGAAGCTGGGCGCGCCGCCCTCCTTCGTGGCCTTCGAGGGCTACGACACGATCGCCGTCCTCGCCGAGGTGCTGCGCACCCACGGAACGGACCGGGCGGACATCGCCGCGGCCTGGCCGCACGTGGCCGTGGAAGGCACCCGCGGCCGGATCCGGTTCTCCCGCACGCCGGGCACCGGTGTCTGGCAGTGGGACCGGGCGCCGGTCCGGATCGTCGACCGGGATCCGGCCGAACCCGACCGCTTCCGTACGCGTCACGCAGACTGAGGGCCGGAACGGCGCTCCTGCCCTCGACGGGTCAGGCGGGCTGCCACAGCTCGACGCGGCTGCCCTCCGGGTCGGTGACCCAGCCGAAGCGGCCGACCCCCTGCATGTCCTGGATCTCCTCGGCCACGTCCGCTCCGCCCGCGCGCAGTTGCGCGAGCATCGCGTCCAGGTCGCGGACCCGGAAGTTGAGCATGGTCTGCTGGGCTCGGGACCCGAAGTAGTCGGTCCCGGACTCGAACGCCGCGAACACCGTGGGTCCGGCGTCCTGCCGCCACAGGCCGTTGTCGTCGGCCTCCAGGCCCAGGTGGTCGCGGTACCACGCGCTCAGGGCCACGGGGTCGGCGGCCCTGAGGAAGTATCCGCCGATGCCAAGCACACGTTCCATGCCGGCCATCCTGCCAGGAGCGCGGTCCGGCGGCCCGTCGCACGCGTGCGCGAGCGGCGGGCGCACGGACTTCTCCACGTGCCCCGCCGCTGCCGCCCCGGAGCGTCATCGGCCGCCCGATCGTCTCCGGTCATTCGGTGTGCCGCGCACCGAGGCAGGCGACCACCGATCCGCCGTGCGTACGGCGTGCTACGCCACAGGTGCCCGCTCGTCCAGGAGCCGCTCACTCCGCAGGTCGTCCCACAGCCCGGCCGGGATCTCCGCGCCGAACGCCGCCGTGTTGGCGCGCACCTCCTCCGCCGTGCGCATGCCGACGACGATGCCCGCGACCGCGGGATGGCGGAGCGGGAACGCCATCGCCAGCTCCGGGAGGGTCACGCCGTGGGCCTCGCAGACGTCGGCGATGCGGTGCGCGCGGTCCAGCATCCTCTGCTCGGCGGGGGCGTAGTCGAAGGTGCTGCCCTCGGTGGGCCGGGCCGTGGCGAGCAGACCGGAGTTGAAGACCGAGGCCGCGAGGACCGACACCCCGCGGTCCGTGCAGAGCGGCAGGAGTTCGTCCAGGGCGCTGTGGTCCAGGAGCGTGTAACGGCCGGACAGCATCACGACGTCGACGTCCGACTCCCTGACCAGCCGGACCAGTTGGCCGGGGTGGTACATCCCCGCGCCGATCGCCCCCACCACGCCCTGGGCGCGGAGTTCGGCGAGGGCCGGGTATCCGTCGCGCAACGCGTCCTCGAAGTGCTCCTCCGCGTCGTGCAGGAACAGTGTGTCGACACGGTCCACGCCCATCCGCTCCAGCGAGTCCTCCACGCTGCGCAGCACACCGTCCCGCGTGAAGTCCCACACCCTGCGGTGCGTGGCCGGCACTGCGAAGCTCTCGTCCATGCGGCCCGCCGGGTCCTGCGGGACCAGCAGCCGGCCGACCTTCGTCGACAGGGTGAACGAGTCGCGCGGCCGGTCCCGCAGCAGGGCGCCGATGCGGCGCTCGGAGTGGCCGATGCCGTAGTGCGGGGAGGTGTCGAAGTAGCGGATCCCGCTGTCCCAGGCCGCCTCCAGGGCGCCCGCGGCCGTCTCGTCGTCCAGCGGTGCGAAGAGACCGCCGAGCGGGCCGCCGCCGAAGCCCAGCTCCGTGACGTGCACATCGGTCTTGCCGAGCCGGTTCCGCCTCATCCGCCGTCTCCCCTCGTGTGGCCGACACCGAGCGATCATCCTGCCGTGGCGGGAGCCTCGGGGCACAGCGATTTTCCGGGCGGCGCGGGCGCGCGTTCCAGGTCTCGTGACCGCGGGCGGTGCTCTCGGGAAGACCTGGTGACTGGGCTCGCGCCGAACCGGTCGGGCCGCACGGTCCCTACGGCTCCCGGCGCCCGAGGCGGTCCGAGGAGCGCTCGTACGCCCGGAGCTTCTCCGGCGCCAGCACCCGGGAGAGCCCGTCGATGCCGTCGGCCCCGACCGTGGCGCTCACCAGGCCGACGGTCTCCCCGCCCCGGCGGACAAGCACTTGTCGGCGAACGCGCTGATCCTGGCCACCCGCTCCGCGCCCACCACCTCCAGCCGGGCCACGCCCCGCAGCCCGTTGCCGCCGGTGTAGACGACCACGTCGGCCGACAGCACCCTCTCCAGCGCCGCCACGTCGCCACGTCGCCGCGCCGCCGCAACGAAGGCGTCGAGCAGCCGTCGGTGCTCCACCGTGCCGACGGGCCCACGGCGCTCGGCGGACAGCCGCTTGCGGGCCCGGCTGACGACCTGCCGCACATTCGCCTGGGCCAGCCCGACGATGCCCGCGATCTCGTCGTACGGATAGTTGAACGCCTCGCACGCCTCCCTGCGCACCCGCGCCGACTGCGCCGCACCTCACGTCCTGGGCTTGGGAGACACTGCCCAGGGTGTCCATGGAGGTGATGCCACGGCGGCCTCCGGGACCGCTGCGGGCCCGCGCGGTCTCAGGTGCGCAGGGAACGGCGGACCGTCAGGACGGCCACGTCGTCCTGGGGACCGCCGTTCCCGGCGAAGGCGCGGGCGTCGTCGTGCAGGGCCTGCGGCAGCTCGGTGGGGGACAGGCCGGCGTACTTGGTCAGGCGCTCGTCGAGCGGATAGAAGGTGCCGTCGGCGGACCGGGTCTCCGTCAGGCCGTCGGTGCTCAGCAGCAGCGTCGCGCCCTCGGGGAAGTCGAACCAGCCCACGGTCGTGGGCTCGTGGGCGAGCTCGGCCAGACCCAGTGGGACGCCCGGTTCGAGTTCGAGCGTGCTGACCGTCCCCTCGTGCAGCACATGCGGCAGGACGTGCCCGCAGTTGACGGCCTGCACCTCGGTGTCCGCGTCGACGCAGACGATGAGCGCGGTGACGAACCGCTCGTCGTCGCCGGTGTGCAGGGCGTAGGAGTTGTGCCGCACGACGGCGGCGTCCAGGGCGTCGACCAGCGCGGTGAGGGTCGGCTCGCGGTGGGCCGCCTCCCGGAAGGCGCCGATGACGGCGAACGCGGAGCCCACGGCGGCGAGCCCCTTGCCCTGCACGTCCCCGATCAGCACCCGCGTACCGAAGGGCGAGTCCACGACGTCGTAGATGTCCCCGCCGACGAGCCGTTCCTCCTGGAGCGGCTCGTACACGCCGTTGACCAGGACGTCGACGGTCATCAGGGGCAGGGGATGCAGGATGTGCCGCTGCATGGCCGCGGCCGTGGACCGCAGGCGCAGCATCGCCTCCTCGCGTCTGATCCGGCGGTGGCATCCGTAGACGGAGGTCGCCGCGAGGACCACGGTGAACAGGATCAGCAGCAGCCGGTCGAACCAGTGGCCCGCCTGGCGGTCCCGCAGCAGCACGCTGGCGGTGACGACGAGCGTGGTCCACACGGCGACGAACGCCGTCTGCCGGACCGTGCCCAGCGCCGAGGCGGCACCCGGCAGAAACACCAGGAGCCCGAGGAGCCACACCTCGGACCCGGACAGCGCGCCGAGGAACTCGACCACGCCCGTCACACCGACCACCGCGGCGACGAGCTGGGCGTCGCCGGGCGGCTCGATGGTGTCGAAGGTGTCGCCGGGTCTCCTGCGGCGGCTACCGGTCATGCGGGCTCCCGGGCAGACGGTGATCTGCCTCTACGGTATGCAGGCCCGCTGCGGCCCGGTGCGGCGCCCCGCCGGTCGGGACCCTCCCGGCCTGCGGCCACTCAGCTCCGCCGGTACCGGTTCGGTGCCGCGCACCACGGTGTTGCTGACACCGCCGTGCCCCCGACCCTGACGGTGACCGTGTCCCCGGGCCGCGGGGCCGGGTCCTGCCTGCCGCGCGGCCGCACAGCTCGGCGCAGCAGCGGCCGTTTCCGCAGGCCCCGGAGCCGAGAACGTCTCCGGGGCGCGCCCAGCTCCCGCGCGAGGCGCAGGCTGTCAGAGGCGCAGGCCGTCCTCTTCCCGAACGTCCAGCTCATGCGAGGCGGCATCCGGTGCACGCCCAGGACGCGGCGCACATCCGGCTGCGCCGGAAGGTGGCGGAAATGGGCTTGGCTGCGGCGCCCGTGCGGGGAGCCTCAGCACAGTGCAGAGCCCGCCCCCCGAGGAACCGCCGTCAGGCCGCTTCGTCCGGCAGAGGGCGGGCGCCGGAAGTCGCCGGCCGTCGCCGTACGCCCCTCAGGCCCGCGGCGACCAGGAGTGCGGCCGCCCCCAGGACCCCCACCGCACCCGCCAGGCTCCCCACGGCCGACTCCCCGGCCAGCAGCACCAGCGGGCACACGAACTCGCCGCCGAAGAACGCCGCCGTCCACAGGCCGGTACCGCGGCCGCGGTCCTCGAACGCCAACCGGGACATCGCGCTCGTGAGCAGGGCCGGCAGCAGCATCCCCGTCCCCACACAGTTGATCACCGCGCCGACCACCAGCAGCGGGGCGTTCCCCGCGAGGGACATCACCCCGAAACCGGCCGCGCACACCGCGAGCACGGCGGGCAGCATCGGCTCCGGCGCACGCTCCAGGCGGGCGAAGGCGATCGCCCCGCCCAGCGTGGCCGCACCGGCGACCGCCGTGGCCAGGCCGATCACCCCCGAGTTCGCCACCCCGAGGTCGTCGAGCAGATACGACATCTCGACCGGCACGGTGTAGAACACCATCGCCCCGAAGAAGGTGAGCGCACAGATGCCGCCCGACTGCCTCCAGGGGAAGGGCCGTCGAGGACCGGCCGGGCGCTCGGCAACGGTCACCCGGCTCGCGGTGCCGGGCAGCGCCGAGGCCATGAGCGGCGCCAGCACCAGGCTCACGGCGTACACCCAGAACGGCATCCGCCAGCCCGCCGCGCCCGCGGCCCCGCCGAGCACGAAGAACACGGTCGCCGACGCGGAGGCGCACATCGTCTGCAGCGCGAGGTACCGCACCCGCAGCCGCCCCGAGTAGTAGTCGCCGATCAGTGTCGTGCAGCACGTCATGATCGCGGCCTCGGTGACCCCGACCAACGCCCGGCTCGCGATGATCGCGCCCAAGGAGTCCAGCCACAGCGGCGCCGTGCCGAAGACGGCGTACAGCAGTGTCGCCACGATCAGCAGCCGCTTGCGCCCGAGCCGGTCCACGATCACCCCGGCGAACGGGGCGAGCAACGCCAGCGCCAGCGCGGGAACGGTCAGCGCGAGCGGCACGAGTGCCTTCGCGCCCGGCACGGACGCGAAGTGGTCCTGCATCTTCGGCAGCACCGGGGCGATCAGGACCGCCCCCAGGATCGGGAGGCAGCTTCCGGCCATCAGCAGGGTCACCCGCAGCAGATGGGCCGGGCCCGAGACGGCGACGGGCGGTGTCGTCCACCGCGGCGGGGGACGGGGGCACGGATCCGGGCATGACGACTCCAGGGACGGTGTACGGGAAGCGGTCATGCCGTGAGCGACACGCCCTGCGTGGGCGCGCTCGGCATGCCGGGGGCGTCCGCACACCGGCGGCTCGTCGGACAGCGGCGTGCGGGCTGGCACGACTATGAGCGGTACGGACGGCTCACCGCCATCCTCCACGCGATCCGAATCCCGTATCCGGTTCATCCATGGAGTGGATGAGCCTGATAAGGGGGCTGCCTGCCGGATTCCGGCCCGGGCCCGGCCCGCTCCTCAGCCCTCGTACTCCCGCAGCTTGCGGTACAGCGTCGCCCGTCCGATGCCGAGGGCCGCCGCCGCCCGGGACTTGTTGCCGCCGTGGCGGTGCAGGGTCTCCAGGATCGTGGCGCGTTCGGCGTGTTCCATCGGGCTGAGCGGGCGGACGGCGGGGCCCTCCCGCACGGTGTCCGGAAGCTCGTCCCGCCTAACCGGTCCCGCGATCCGCCGGTGTTCCGCCAAGGCCTGCACGACGTGGGCGAGTTCGGTGACGTTCCCGGGCCACGGATGCTGTTCGAGCGCCCGCAGGGCGTCCAGCGTCCAGGTCAGCGGAGGGCACCCCGGGGCCGGGCGCGGGGCGAGCGCCGACAGCAACTCCCTGATGTCCTCGGCGCGTTCACGCAGCGGCGGCAGGACGACCGTGCGGGCGGCCAGTTTGTCGAGGAGCCGCTGGAGGCAGGGCCCGGGTGCCGTGCCGGGGGTGTGGGTGACCAGCAGCCGGAGCTCCGGGTGCGTGTCGAGGAGGGAGTTGAGCGTGGCCACGGCGGGCTGCGTCAGGCGCTCGGCGTGCCGGAGGACCAGGGGACCCCCCGCAGCCCACTCGGCCAAGTCGCCTTCCAGGGTGCCGCCTTCGGCCGCGTCGACCACCTGAACGCCGGCCGGTCCCAGCAACTCCCGGGCCAGCGCGGTCTTTCCCGTCCCCCGTTCCCCGGTCAGCAGCACGGGCTCGGGGGAGCGGACCAGTTCGGCGGCGCGCTCGACCGCGTGACGCCACGGCGGGGAGGAACCCGCCAGGCAGGGCAACGGCACCGGCCGGGGCCTCGGGACGTCCTGCGCCCGCGGCTCCAGGACGGCCACGATCCCCACGACCACCCCCTCCTGGCGCACCGGGTCGATGCGGGCCCCGCACCCGGCTCCCTCGGGCAACTCGGCGACCGGCGGCGCGTCTGTGTGCCGTGCCGCCATCGCCGTGTGCTCGAGGGCCCGGAGCACCTCCGGAGTCGCCAGCCGCTCGGCCGCCGCACTGATCAGGCGGTTGCGGCCGTCCAGCGCGGCCACCGCGCGGTCCTCGCCGCGGGCGGCCCGCAAGTAGGCGTCCAGCAGGACCTGTTCGGGCCGTCCGGCCCGGGCCAGCAGTTCCGCTTCGACGGCCGCCGCGGCGGCCTCGGCGAGCGCCGCCTGCGGGTGCGGCGGGCGTCCGCCCGGCAGGTGGGAGGCGACGGTGAGCGTACCGAGCGCCTGTCCCCCCTTCGGCGCGAGGACCGGGACGCTGACCGCCGACACGTCCTGCCACAGGTCGAGGAAGTGCTCGGGCCCGTGCACCTCGGCACGGCGCCGGCTGCGCAGGGCGAGGGCCGCGCTGTTGTGACCGACCTCCTGCTCCGACAGCCCCGGGCAGGGGACGAGCCCGGGCGCGTTCCCGTACGTCCACAGCACGCGCAGCCGTGCGTCGGTGAGGAGGAGGACGGAGCGGCCGGTGCCGAGGGCGGGGGCGATCCGTTCGAGCACCGGGCGGGCGGCGCCGAGCAGCGCGGACTCGACCGGCCGGGGCGGATCGGCGGCGGGTTCCCGCAAGTCGTGCGGCACGCCGAAGTCGTGCGGTACGCCGTAGAAACGGGCCCGCCGCCACGCCGCGAGGACCTCCTCCGGCACACCGTCGGGCACC
>NZ_LJBR01000060.1 GCF_001282115.1 Streptomyces sp. NRRL B-24085
GCGGGACCTCGTCCTTGGTGGTCGAGGGGGCGATGGACATCGGCGGCTTCTCCGAGGGCTGGGGACGGTGTCGGTCCAGTAGTCGGAGGGAGGGCGGGGCGAGTTCCCGACCCCTCAAGTGACCTGCGTCACAAGGCCCTGCATGGCATCCTGGCGCGATGGCAACTCCGAGTCACCGCGCGCCCCTTGCCGAGCTGGTCGAGGAACTCCTGGCCGCCGACGGCCCGCTGCCGATCGTGGCGGCCGGCGAACCGGTCCTGCGGCACGGCACCGAGCCCTACGACGGTCAGTTGGACGCCGCGCTCCTGTCCCGCTTCGTCGAGGCCCTGCGCGTCACCATGCACGCGGCGCCGGGCGTGGGCCTGGCCGCCCCGCAGGTGGGTGTGCCGCTGCGCATCGCCGTCGTCGAGGACCCGGCGCCCGTACCGGAGGAGGTCCGGCTGGCGCGCGGGCGGGTGCCGCTGCCGTTCCGGGTCCTGGTCAATCCGTCGTACGAGCCGGTCGGCACCGAGCGGGTGGCGTTCTTCGAGGGATGTCTGAGCGTGCCGGGGTGGCAGGCCGTGGTGGCGCGGCCCGCCGAGGTCCGGCTGAGGTGCGCGGACGAGAACGGCCGCGCGGTCGACGAGGTGTTCCGCGGCTGGCCCGCACGGATCGTCCAGCACGAGACGGACCATCTCGACGGCACCCTCTACCTGGACCGCGCCGAGCTGCGCTCCCTGTCCTCGAACCAGGCGGTCGCGCAGCACTGGACGCAGCCGACGCCGGAACGGGCGGCCGCGTCCCTCGGCTTCGAGCTGCCCTAGTTGTCCCGGTACGCCTCCAGCAGCCGCAGCCACACCTCGCTGATCGTGGGGTACGACGGGACCGCGTGCCACAGCCGGCTGATCGGGACCTGGCCGGCGACCGCGATCGTCGCGGAGTGGATCAGTTCGCCGACGCCGGGTCCGACGAAGGTGACGCCGAGGAGGATCTCGCGTTCCAGGTCGACGACCATGCGGGCCCGGCCGCGGTAGCCGTCGCCGTAGAGACCGGCGCCCGCCACCGAGGCGAGGTCGTAGTCGACCGCGCGGACGCGGTGTCCGGCCTGTTCGGCCTCCGCCAGGGAGAGGCCCACTGCGGCTGCCTCCGGGTCGGTGAAGACGACCTGGGGTACGGCGTCGTGGTCGGCGGTGGCGGCGTGCGCGCCCCAGGGGTCCGCCTGGACCGTGGCTCCCGAGGCGCGGGCGGAGATGGCAGCCCCGGCGATGCGGGCCTGGTACTTGCCCTGGTGGGTGAGGAGCGCGCGGTGGTTGACGTCGCCGACGGCGTAGAGCCAGTCGCTGCCGATGACGCGGAGGCTGTCGTCGACCTCCAGCCAGCTGCCCGGCTCCCGGCCGACGGTGTCGAGGCCGATGTCGTCGGTGTGCGGGGCGCGTCCGGTGGCGAAGAGGATCTCGTCGGCCTCGATGCGGTCGCCGGTGCCGGTGACGACCACGACGGTGCCGTTCTCGCGGGTGACCGACTCGACCGAGGTGCCGGTGCGGACATCGACACCCGCCTCGGTGAGCGCCTCGGCGACCAGCTCGCCGGCGAACGGCTCCATGCGGTTGAGCAGGCCCTTCCCGCGCACGAGGAGGGTCACCCGGGAGCCGAGGGCCTGCCAGGCCGTGGCCATCTCGGTGGCGACCACTCCCCCGCCGACCACGACGAGCCGACCCGGTACGGCCTTGGCACTGGTGGCCTCGCGGCTGGTCCAGGGCTTGACCTCGTCTAGGCCGGGCAGATCGGGCAGCACCGCGCGGGTGCCGGTGCAGACGGCCACGGCGTGCCGGGCGGTCAGCACCTTCCGTACGCCGTCGGGGCCGGTCACCGTCACCGTGCGCTCTCCGCTGAGGCGGCCGTGGCCGCGGTGGAGGTCGGCGCCGATGCCTTCCAGCCAGCCGACCTGGCCGTCGTCCTGCCAGTTCGAGGTCCAGTAGTCCCGGCGTGCGAGGACCGCCGCCGCGTCGAGGGGGCCCTGCACGGAGTCGCTCAGGCCCGGCAGGCGGCGCGCGTCCGCCTGTGCGATCACCGGCCGCAGCAGGGCCTTGCTGGGCATGCAGGCCCAGTACGAGCACTCTCCGCCCACCAGCTCGCTCTCCACGACCGCGGTGGAGAGGCCGGCCGCGCGGGTGCGGTCGGCCACGTTCTCCCCCACGGGTCCGGCACCGAGCACCACGACGTCGTAGGTACTGGAGGCGATGTTTTCCGTTTCCGTCATGGGCCCAGTCTGGTGGGTGGTGTGCGCTCGGGCCACCAGGGGTACGCGCGCCGGATACCGAGAGGTGACAGCTGTGGAATACCCGGCCGACAAGCCGTGTTGTGCCGACGGCTTCGCTCCGAGACCAGGAAGAGGGATCACGTCATGAGCAGCACCGTGGAGCTCACCAAGGAGAACTTCGACCAGATGGTCACGGACAACGAGTTCGTCCTGATCGACTTCTGGGCGTCCTGGTGCGGTCCTTGCCGCCAGTTCGCGCCGGTCTACGAGAAGGCGGCCGAGGACAACCCCGACCTGGTGTTCGGCAAGGTGGACACCGAGGCGCAGCCGGAGCTGGCCGCGGCCTTCGGCATCCAGTCGATCCCGACGCTGATGATCGTCCGCGACCAGGTCGCGGTGTTCGCCCAGCCGGGCGCGCTGCCCGAGTCGGCCCTGACGGACGTCATCGGGCAGGCCCGCAAGCTGGACATGGACGAGGTCCGCAAGTCCGTGGCCGCGCAGCAGGCCCAGGCCGAGCAGAACGGCGAGTGACCCTCAGAAGGGATAGGTCGCCACGTCCGCCCGCACCGTCGTCCAGCGCACGTCGGTGAAGGCCTCCACATTGGCCTCGCCGCCGAACCGGGCGCCGGTGCCGGACGCGGCGATGCCACCGAAGGGTGCGACCGCCTCGTCGTTCACGGTCTGGTCGTTGATGTGCACGATCCCGGTCGGGATCCGCTCGGCCAGGTCGAGACCGCGGGCCGCGTCCCCGGTGACGATGCCGAGCGAGAGGCCGTAGGGTCCCGCGGCGGCCAGGGCGGCGGCCTCGTCGACGGTGCCGAAGGACCGTACGGGTGCGACGGGCCCGAAGACCTCCTCC
Organism: Streptomyces sp. NRRL B-24085; assembly: GCF_001282115.1. Taxonomy (GTDB): domain Bacteria; phylum Actinomycetota; class Actinomycetes; order Streptomycetales; family Streptomycetaceae; genus Streptomyces. Next base: position 3,099 of record NZ_LJBR01000060.1, read on the forward strand.
GCGTAGGCGGGGGTGCTGTCGTCGAGGCCCGCGAGGACTGTCGGCCGGTAGAAGAGCCTGTCGTGGGTGCCGCCGGCGGCCAGCTTGGCGCCCTGCGCGGTGCTGGCCTCGACCAGGCCGCGCACCTTGGCGAGCTGCTGGTCGTCGATGATCGGGCCGAGGTGGACCTGCTCGCGGTTCGGGTCGCCCACGGCGAGCGAGTCGGCCTTGGCGGCGAGCCGTTCGACGTACTCCTCGTACAGCGACGCGTGGACGAGGTGGCGGCCCGTCGTCATGCAGATCTGGCCCTGGTGGAAGAAGGACCCCCAGGCCGCCGTGGAGATCACGGCCTCGATGTCGGCGTCCTCCAGGACGATCAGGGCGGAGTTGCCGCCGAGTTCCAGGTGGGCGCGCTTGAGGTGGCGTCCCGCCGCCTCCCCCACGGCACGGCCCGCGGCGGTCGACCCGGTGAAGGAGATGACGGGGACGCGCGGGTCGGCGACCAGGGCCTGGCCGACGTTCGGGCCGCCCGGCAGGACATGGAAGAGGCCCTCCGGCAGTCCGGCCTCGGCGAAGACCGCGGCGAGCGAGATGCCGCCGCAGACCGCGGTGCGCGGGTCCGGCTTGAGGATCACCGCGTTGCCGAGCGCGAGAGCGGGGGCGACCGAGCGGATCGAGAGGATCAGGGGGGCGTTGAAGGGGGAGATCACGCCCACGACGCCGACCGGGACGCGGCGCGTGTAGGACAGCCGGGGCGCCTCGCTGGGCAGCACCTGGCCGGCCGGGCGGGAGGCGAGGGCGGCGGCCTCGTAGCACTCCTGGGCGGCCACGTGCAGTTCGAAGTCGGCCTTGCCGGGGATGGACCCGGACTCCCGGACGAGCCATCCGCGCAGTTCGTCGGCGTGTGCGGCGAACAGGTCGCCGGCCTTGCGCAGCACTCCGGCGCGGACGAAGTGCGGGAGGCGGGCCCACTCGATCTGGGCGGCGCGGGCGGCCTCGGCGGAGCGCTCCACGTCCGCGCCCGTGGCGAGGGTGACGGTGGCGAGCGTGTCGCCGGTGGCGGGCTCGGTGACCGCGTACTCGGGTCCCGACAGGGGATGGGGCTGCCAGCTCTTGGGTTCGAGCAACGACATGACGGCTCTCCGTTCGATCACCGGTGGGACTCACACGGGGAGCGGTAGTCCCGTGTAGTTCGCGGCCAGTTCGGCGGCCGCATGGCGGGATGCGGTGATACGGCGCAGCCGTGCGAGCTGCATCCGGCTCTCGAACGCATCCCCATTTGGTTGAGCGTGCAACATCCTAGTCATGTCATACGAGAAGCGCGTGGCCTGCCACACACGAGAAAGACACAACTCTGAATATCTGTCGATCAGTTGTGCAGATCCTGTGCGGTACAGATCGGTCAGGGCCCGGGCGAGGACGGATACGTCCGACACGGCGAGGTTGAGTCCCTTGGCCCCGGTCGGCGGCACTATGTGCGCGGCGTCGCCGGCGAGCAGCAGACGGCCGTGCCGCATCGGCTCGTGGACGTGACTGCGCATCGGGGTCACGGACTTGGCGGTGACCGGACCTCTGGCGAGGGTCCAGTCGGCGTCGATCGCGAAGCGGGCGTCGAGCTCGTCCCAGATCCGTTCGTCGGACCAGTCGGCGGCGCGGGTGCCGTTGGGCACCTGGAGGTAGAGCCGGGAGACGACGGGCGAGCGCATGCTGTGCAGGGCGAAGCCGCGCTCGCCGCGGGCGTAGATCAACTCCTCGCAGGACGGCGCGACGTCGGCGAGGATCCCGAGCCAGGAGTACGGGTAGTCGTGCTCGTACGTCCGGCTCGCCGCCGTCGGGAAGGCCTCGCGGGAGATGCCGTGGAAGCCGTCGCAGCCGGCGATCCAGTCGCAGGTCAGCGTCTGCTCGCGGCCCTCGTGCCGGAACCGTACGCGCGGGGCGTCGCTGTCCGGCTTCTCGACCGCCAGGGCCTCCGCCTCGAACAACAGGGGCGGCCCCTCGGCCAGTTGGAGCGCGACAAGGTCCTTCACGATCTCGGTCTGGGCGTAGACGGTGACCGTGCGGCCACCGGTGAGCACGGGGAAGTCCAGGTGGTGCCGCTCCCCCGCGAACCGCAGCTCGATGCCCTGGTGGACGAGCCCCTCGGCGTCCAGGCGGTCGGCGGCGCCGCACGCGCGCAGGGCGTCGACCGTGCCCTGTTCCAGCATCCCGGCGCGCTGGCGGTGCTCGACGTACTCCCGGGTCCGGCTCTCCAGGACCACGCAGTCGATGCCGGCCAGGTGCAGCAGGCGGGCGAGGAGCAGTCCGGCGGGGCCGCCGCCGATGATCCCGACCGTGGTGCGCATGGCAGGCCCTCCCTGCGTCAGCTGGAGTCGCGGTGCACGACCGTGGCACCCAGCACCGTGTGCGTCTCGGTCGCGGTGCCCGGTTCCCGCACCGCGCGGTCGACCAGTTCTGCGAGGTCACGGCCGGACGGGAGCTCCAGGTGGACCGTGCTCAGCCTGGGCCGCAGCAGCCGCCCGAGGAGCAGGTCGTCGGCGCCGATCACCGCCGTGTCCTCCGGTATGCGCACGCCCTCGTCCTGGAGGGCCCGCATTAACAGCATCGCGTACTCGTCGTTGTACGCGAACACGGCGTCCAGACCGAGGTCCCGCCAGCGGGCCGCCAGCCTCGCCGCGGACTGCTCCTCGAAGGCGAGGGGCAGTTCGGCCAGGGTGGCGTCGGTGCCGTGCAGGGCCCCGCGCACGCCGGCCAGGCGGGGCAGCGAGAAGGCCTCAAGACCGGGCTCCTCGGGCACCACGACACCGATGCGGCGCCGGCCGCGGGCGTACAGGTGGGCGGCGGCGCTGCGGCCGACGCCCGCGTGGTCCATGAGCAGGGCATGGGCGCCCTCGACCGCCTCGGGACCGAGGGTGACCACCGCGCGGGCACCGGAGCGCCGGAGCAGCGCCACACCCTGCGGGCCGAGTCCCGTGCCGGGCACCAGAACGGCCACCGGGCGCAGTTCCGCCCAGGCGCGGGCCGCCTCGTCGCCCTGGAGGCCGACACTGCCGTACTGCACGACGGTGTAGTCCAACCGGCCGAGGGCCCATTGGAGTTCACTGATGAACTGGCTGTAGAGCGGGCCGACCGGGATGGACGGGGCGGGCATCAGGACCATCCGGCTGTGGCCGGCGCGCAGGCTGCGGGCGGCCGCGTGCGGGACGTACCCGAGCTCCTTGGCGGCGTCGTGGACACGGCGGCGCGTGGGCTCGCTGATCCGGACGGCGCTGGTGTTGTTGAGGACGTAGGAGACGGTCGCGCGTGAGACGCCGGCCAGGCGGGCCACATCGGCGCTCGTGGGAACCGGGCGCGTGACGGGGGACGCGGACGTGTTCTGTATCTGCACCATGACGATCGTCATCTTTGCAGAAGCTGTGACGACGCCCACATGTGGGGTTGCGCCTTCGCTCAGCGCGGCACGTCCGTGCCGGTCACCCGGGCGACGAGGTCGTACCAGCCGGCCTCCAGGCGCTCCAGGGGCATGCCGCACTGCTGGGTGAGGTGATGGATCAGGGCCGGGTCGAGATAGGCCATCAGCGTCTGGGCCAGCAGGTCGCAGTCGGCGTCCGGGAGGACCTGGCGCAGCAGCATCGTGGTGTGCATGTGCAGCGCCCGGGCCGACGGATGGGAGTGGCGGCGGGTCGGTTCCGACTGGGCGGCCAGCAGCAGGTCGAGCTGCTCGGCGTAGCGGTACAGCAGGGCCGTGCCGAGCGCCCGCAGCCGGTCGACGGGAGGAGCACCGGGACCCAGCGGCGGCGGGCCGCTGATGAAGTCCGCCTGGAGCGTGCGTGCGGAGTGGTCCAGCAGCGCCATGAGCAGTCCGGTGCGGTCGCCGAAGCGACGGAAGACCGTGCCCTTGCCGACGCCGGCCGCCTGGGCGACCGCCTCCATGGTCACTCCCGCCACACCGTGCTCCGCGATCAGCCGGGCCGCGGCCTCCAGCAGGCGGGCGCGGTTGCGGGCCGCGTCGGCGCGGAGGCAGGCCTCATGGGCGGAGCCGACCTCCAGGAGCTGGGGCGTGTCGAAGGGCTCCTGGGGGTTCGGGAACGGCGGCAGGGTCGCGGACATGAAGCCAGCGTAAAGCATCGGGAAGAGAACTGGACCTCGGTCCGTTTAAGGTGCTAGAAATTAAAACGGACCCCGGTCCGGAACGTTAACGCCGTGTTTCACCACCCCTGGAGTTACGCCATGTCTGTTCGCATCCTTGCGCTCGTCGGATCCCTTCGCGCCGGTTCGCACAACCGCCAGCTCGCCGAGGCGGCCGTCAAGCACGCCCCCGAGGGCGCGGAGGTCGTGCTCTACGAGGGCCTCGCCGAGATCCCGTTCTACAACGAGGACATCGACGTCGAGGGCAGCGTCCCCGCGGCCGCCGCGAAGCTGCGTGAGGCCGCGCAGGCTTCCGACGCGTTCCTGCTCTTCTCCCCCGAGTACAACGGCACCATCCCCGCGGTGCTGAAGAACGCCATCGACTGGCTGTCCCGTCCGTACGGCGCCGGCGCCTTCGGCGGCAAGCCGGTCGCCGTGGTCGGCACCGCGTTCGGCCAGTTCGGCGGCGTGTGGGCGCAGGACGAGACCCGCAAGGCCGTGGGCATCGCCGGCGGCAAGGTGCTCGAGGACGTCAAGCTGTCCATCCCGGGCTCGGTGGTCCGTTTCGCCGAGACCCACCCGGCCGACGACGCCGAGGTCGCCGCGCAGCTCACCGAGGTCGTCGCCCAGCTGCACAGCAACACGGGTGAGGTCGCGGCCGCCTGAACCCGCGGTGCGTGAACGGTTTCCGACAAGGGGGCCGGAGTCTTCGGACTCCGGCCCCCTTGCGTGTCGTCTGCGGGCCGGTGCGGGTTGATCGCGCAGTTCCCGCGCCCCTGCGGGCGCGTCCCGCTCGCGCCGCCTCAAGCCGCCGCCGTGAGTGCCAGGTCCCGCAGCACCCCCAGCGCCGCCACGACCGCCGGGCGCTGGTGAGTTCCGGCGCGGGTGCAGGTCAGGAGCTTCCGGTGGGGGTTGCCCGCACAGCGGATCCGCGTGATCGGCAGGTCGGGGGTCAGGTGGGCCAGGCGGGGGATCAGGGCCACGCCGAGGCCGTGGGCGACCAGGTGAGCGGTGACGTTCCAGTCCTGGGCCTGGTGGACCACGCTCGGGGTGAAGCCGGCCGCGCCGCAGGCCGACATGACGTGGGTGCGGCAGGGGCTGTCCGACAAGGGGGCGACCCAGTCCTCGCGGGCCGCGTCCGCGAGATCCACCCGGTCCCGCCCGGCCAGCGGATGATCCGCCGGAACGACCAGGTCGAACGGGTCGTCCAGCAGGGGCTGTTGGTCGTAGCGGGGGTCGCCCACGGGCGGGTTGTGCGGCGTCGCCTCCACGACCGCCAGATCGATCTCCCCCTCGAAGAGCAGGTCGAAGCTGTCCGGTACGCCCGTCTCCTGGACGCTGACGGTCAGCCGAGGGTGCCGCTCGCGCAGCCGGACCGCCATCGGGGCGAGCAGCACAGGGACCGACACCGGCAGACCGCCCACCCGCAGTGGCCCGGCGGGCTCGCCGCGGTCGGCGCGCAGATCGAGTTCGGCCTGCTCCCAGCGGACCTGGATGGCGTCGGCGTGCGCGAGCAGACTCTCGGCGGCCGGGGTGAGCCGGACCCCGCGGCCCTGGGGTTCGAGGAGGTCCACGCCGAGGTCGCGGGCGAGCTGGCGGATCTGCTGGGAGGCGGCCGACGGGGTGAAGTGCAGGGCGCGGGCGGCCGCGGTGACCGTGCCGTAGTGGGCGACCGCCCTCAGGACGTGGAGCCGGCGCAGGTCGATCATGAAGCCCAGGCTTCAAGGTGGCGTGCGGAAAGTCAACCTGGACGTGAACGATGTCTCCGCCGCATCCTGGGCTGTGTCGCGACGGCCCTGTCCGGTCACGAGGTTCGAGGAGTCACCATGACCAGCACGACCCGCGCCGTCTGCCCACACTGCGCCTGGCCGGACGACGCCGAACCCTTCCAGGTGGTGTCCCGGCACGGCACGGCGGCGGGCGGCACGGTGTGGACCCGCTGCGCGTGCGGTTCGCTGCAGGTCCGGGTGACGGACGGCCGCGGGACCCGTGTCGTCTCCCGCAGCCGGCCCTCCGCCGCGCGGGCGGGTTAGTCCAGTTCCGCGAGCTTTGGTACGGCGGGTGCCGTGAAGCTCTCGATCCACTCGGCGGGGGCGCCGGTCCGCGGGGCGAGGATGACCGTGTCGAGGCCGAGCCCGGCGTAACCGGTGACGTCCCCGAGGAAGGCGTCCAGATCGCCTTCGTCGGCCGCCTCGCCCGAGTAGGTCATCGTCTTGTGGATCCCGTCGTAGTCCCGCCCCTCGGTGTCGCAGTGGCCGCGCAGCACGTCGAGCTTGTGCGCGACCTCCTCCGGGGAGGTGGCGAAGAGGTTGCAGGCGTCGCCGTAGCGGGCGACCAGGCGGAGCGTCTTCTTCTCGCCGCTGCCGCCGATCATGATCTCGGGGTGCGGAGTGCTGACCGGGGCCGGTACGCACAGGGTCTCGGCGAGCCGGTAGTGGGTGCCCTCGAAGGGGCCGTTCGCCGTCGGGTCCCACATCTGCAGACAGATCCGCAGGGTCTCCTCCAGCCGCTCGAAGCGCTCCGCGAGGGGCGGGAACGGCACGCCCAGACCTTCGTGCTCCCGGTCGTACCAGGCGGCCCCGATGCCGAGGGTCGCCCGGCCGCCGGAGAGCACGTCGAGCGTGGTGGCGATCTTGGCGAGCAGGCCGGGGTGGCGGTACGTCACTCCGGTCACCAGCGCGCCGAGCCGGACCGTCTCGGTGTGGGCCGCGAGGAAGGAGAGGGTCGCGTAGGCCTCCAGCATGGGATCCTCGGCGCCGCCGTTGAACTCCATCTGGAAGTAGTGGTCCATCACCGACAGCCAGCTCACCCCGGCCGCCTCCGCCGCGGCGCCCGCGGCGGCGAGCTCGGCGCCGAGAGCGGGCGCGCCCGCGGGATGATTGAACCGGTTGATGTGCACGCCCACGCGCATGGCCGTCTCCGTTCACAGGTCCTTCGCCGACCGTGCCGACGGTAGGTCTTGAAGCGCTCTCCAAGTCAAGGTCCTCAGGTCGAGGGCGGATCGCTGTGGGGCACGCGGGTTCCGGCCGCCGTCACGCCACGCCTTCCGCGTCCACCATGTCCTGCGGACTCATGCGGGCGTGCGGCACCGGCTCGACGCCGGGCGGGTCGTGACGCCGATACCGGTCGTGACGCTCCTCGATCTGCCGTTCTGCTCGATCCACAGCCGGGTGCCGTGGTAGCGGTCCGCCACGCCGAAACGCCTCTCCACCGTCCCTCTCGGTGACAACGAACATGACGGAATGCCGACGCCCGGTGCCCGCCGTACGGCGGGCAGGTCCGGACGGCGGCG
>NZ_LJBR01000600.1 GCF_001282115.1 Streptomyces sp. NRRL B-24085
GGCGCGCGCACGGCGCCCCCGCCCTCCTGCTCGCCCTGACCGCCGCGCTCGGCGGCGACGTCCTGGTGCCCCGCCCCTGTGCCGCCTGGTGGGCGCCGTACGCACGCCTGCTGGGCAGACCCGTCTTCCACGTGGCGACACCCGCCGAGTGCGGCGGGGTCCCGGACCCGTACGCCCTCCTGGAGACCGTGCGCCGGGTGCGCGCCGAGGGCGGCGACCCGCGGCTGCTGGTGCTGTCCGTCGCCGACGACCCCACCGCCACCGTCGCCCCGCCCGAGGTCCTCCACGAGACCGTCGAGGCCGCCGCGGGCGAGGGCCTGCACCTGGTCAGCGACGAGACCTGGCGCGACACCGTGCACGCCCCGCACGAGACGGTCCTGCTCAGCCCCGCCGAGATGCTGCCCGAGCGGGTCACCGTCGTCACCGACCTGGCCGGCAGCCTGCTCCCGGCCGGCTGGCCCGCCGCCTTCGCCCGCTTCCCGGCCGACGGCGGCGACGGCCTGCACGCCCGCGTGCTGGACATCCTGACCGCGCTCGGCGCCCGCATCGCCGCCCCCGTCGCCGCGGCCGCCGCCCACGCCCTCGCCGAACCCGAACCGGTCACCGCCCGCCGCACCGCCGCGGGACACCTCCACGCGCGCGTGGCCGCCGCCGCGCACTCCGCGGTCGTCGGCGCGGGCGCGCTCTGCCGGCCCCCGCGGGCCGGCCGCCACCTCTACGTCGACCTCGCCCCCCTGCGGCCCGCGCTCGTCGCGCGGGGCGTCGGCGACGCCCAGGACCTGGAGGACTTCCTCACCGCCCGGCTCGGCATGCCCGCACCCGGCGGCCACCGCTTCGGCGACGACCTCGGCGCGCTGCGGGTGCGGCTGTCCACCGGCCCCCTGCTCGGCGGTTCCGACGAGGAACGCGCGGAATGCCTCACGTCACCCGCGCCGTTGGAACTGCCACATGTGCAACGCGCGTTGAACACCCTGGAGTCGGTCTTCGACGAACTCCGCGACGACGCTCAGCGATGGGAGCCTCCTCGATGACGCAGCAGTCCGAGTCGACCACCAGCACGCGAGTGGCCGACGAGCCCCCGGCCCCGTCCTCCCTCGCGCCCGCGTCGCCGCCGCTCGCCGCACCACGCCCGCTGGGGGAGCGCAGAGCCTGGCCGAAGTCCTTCCACGACCGCCTGACCGCCCCGCTGCCCGGTCTCAAGGCCATGGCCCGGTTCGCCCGCGAGGGCGCCGTACGCCCCGGCCCCGAAGGACTCGCCGACATCCCGAGGCTGCCCTACGCACCGGCACCGCTGCCCGCCGTCGACGCCCGCACGGTCGCCGTCTCCTGGGCGGGGCACGCCAGTTGGGTGGTGCGGATCGGCGGCCTGACCGTCCTCACCGACCCGGTCTGGTCCCGCCGCATCCTCGGCACCCCGGCCCGCATCACCCCGGTCGGCATCGACTGGGACGCCCTGCCCCGCGTCGACGCCGTCGTCATCAGCCACAACCACTACGACCACCTGGACGCCCCGACCCTGCGCCGCCTGCCGCGCGACACCCCGGTCTTCGTCCCGGCCGGCCTGGCCCGCTGGTTCCACCGCCGCCGCTTCACCGCGGTGACCGAGCTCGACTGGTGGGAGGCGGCCGAACTCGACGGCGTCCGCTTCGACTTCGTGCCCGCCCACCACTGGTCCAAGCGCTCCCTCACCGACACCTGCCGCACCCTGTGGGGCGGCTGGGTCCTCACCGACCGGGAGGGCCGACGCGTCTACTTCGCGGGCGACACGGGCTACGGCCACTGGTTCTCCCGCATCGGCATGCGCTACCCCGGCATCGACCTCGCCCTGCTGCCCATCGGCGCCTACGACCCCCGCTGGTGGCTCAGCGACGTGCACTGCGACCCGGAGGAGGCGGTGCGAGCGGCCCAGGACCTGGGCGCCCGCCGCATGGCCCCCATGCACTGGGCGACGTTCGTGCTGTCCGCCGAGCCCGTGCTGGAACCGCTGACGAGGGTGCGGGCGGCGTGGGAGAAGGCCGGCCTGGACCGCGAGGACCTGTGGGACCTGCCGGTCGGCGGCTCCCGGGTGCTGGAACACCCCTAGGAACACCCCTACGAACACCTCCCGGGGCATCCCCAGGAGCAGCCGGGGAAGCGCGCCCTCAGGAACGGACGCGCTTCCACACCGTCGGCGCCGCGCTGATCGCCACGGTCAGCGCGACCGCCGCGACCACGCCCTCCCAGGGCTCCTTGAACAGCGATCCGCCCAGGATCCCGATGAGCTGATACGTCACCGCCCAGGCCAGACAGGCCGGCAGGTTCCCCCGCACGAACCGCCGCAACGGCCACTCGGCCATCAGACACGCCAGCATCACCGGGATCCGCCCGGCCGGCACCAGCCGGGACAGCACGAGGACCGCCACCCCGTGGTCGGCCAGCTTCCCCTGCGCCTGGGAGAGGCGCTCCTCCGGCGCCCTCGACCGAAGGGCCTCCAGCCACCGCGAGCCGTTCTTCGACTTCATCCCGCGCCGCCCCAGCCAGTACAGGGCGATGTCCCCGAGGAACGCGGCGACGGAGGCCGTGACGAACACGAACAGCAGCGCCAGGGGCGCCGTCTGGTGGAACGCCACGACGGCCGCCGAACTCACCAGCGCCCCCGTGGGGATCACGGGCACCAACGCCCCCAGGAACACCAGCAGGAACAGCGTCGGGTACCCGATCGCCTGTCCGGCGGCCCCGGGAGTCGCCCCCGTGGTGGCGGCCGCGAGCCACGTCACCGCGAGACCCCCAGCCGCACGCTCTCCCCGTGCTCCAGCCGGTGCACGTCCACCTCGGGCGCGAACTCCGCCGCCAGCCGCACGAACTCCGTGCCCGGCGTGTGGAATTCGTGCGGCCGTACCGCGTCCATCCCGATCGGCCAGTACGTCCCGTAGTGCACCGGCACCGCGCTGCGCGGCCCCAGCCGGGTGAGCGCCTGGGCCGCGCGCCCCGCGTCGAGGTGCCCCTCCCCGAGATAGGGCCCCCAC
>NZ_LJBR01000601.1 GCF_001282115.1 Streptomyces sp. NRRL B-24085
CCTCCCCTCGACCCCCCTGCTCCGCGGCGTCGCCGAGCTGGCCGCCGAGCTGGGAGCCCGGCAGACCTTCGAGTTCCTGCTCGGCCGGCACCTCGACGCCAACCCGCGCCAGTACACGCTCACCCCCGCCGACCTGGCCGGTCTCATGGCCGACCTCGCCGGCCCCGCCCGTACCGTCCTCGACCCGGCCTGCGGCACCGGCGCCCTCCTGCGGGCCGCCGCCACCCGCCCCGACCAGAAGCTCTACGCACAGGACAGCGCCCCCGAACTCGCCGCGCTCACCACGCTCCGGCTCGCCCTGCACACCTGGTCCACCGTGCGCGGCGCCACCGGCGACACCCTCCGCGCCGACGCCCATCCGCACGTGCACGCCGACGCCGTCCTGTGCCACCCCCCGTTCAACGAGCGCAACTGGGGCCACGACGAGCTCGCCTACGACCCGCGCTGGGAGTACGGCTTCCCGGCCCGCACCGAGTCCGAGCTCGCCTGGGTCCAGCACGCGCTCGCCCGCCTCAAGGACGGCGGTGCCGGCGTCCTGCTCATGCCGCCCGCGGCGGCGTCCCGCCGCTCCGGCCGCCGTATCCGCGCCGACCTGCTGCGCCGCGGTGCCCTGCGCGCCGTGATCGCCCTGCCGGTCGGGGCGGCGCCGCCGTACAACATCCCGCTGCACCTGTGGGTGCTGCGCCGCCCGGAAAGGGCGCCCGCGCAGCCGGAGGTGCTCCTGGTCGACGTGGGGCAGTTCGCCGGTGAGGGGCGAGGCGGGCCGGACTGGCGGGCCGTGCGCGAAGCCGTCCTCGACGCCTGGCAGGCCTTCGGACGACCCGGCCGCTTCACCGAACGGCCCGGCCTGGCCCGCGCGCTGCCCGTCATCGAACTCCTCGACGACGACGTGGACCTCGCCCCCGCCCGCCACCTGCCGCCCCCCACGGCGGCCGACGGCGCCGAACAGCTCACGGCCGTACGTGAACTGCTGGGGGAGACCCTGCGCCTGACCGCCGACCTCACCCCGCGGCGACCCGACACCGCGCACCCCGCGCGGTGGCCGCTCACCACCATCGGCGAACTCGCGCGCGGGGGCTCCCTGATGCTCCGCACCGGGGGAAACGGCGGCCACGCACGCGTGCCCGTGCTCACCGACCACGACGTCCTCTCCGGGACCGACCCTTCCGGAACGCTCCCCGAGAGCGACGAGGAGGCCGTGCTGACCGAACCGGGCGACGTCGTCGTACCGGTCCTCGGCGGGGGTTCGGTGGCGCGCGTGATCGACACGGCGACCGCGGGAGCCGCCCTGGGACGCAACCTCGTGCTCCTGCGCCCCGATCCGGCGGCACTCGACCCCTGGTTCCTCGCCGGCTTCCTGCGCGGCACCGCCAACAACCGCCAGGCCAGCAGCTACGCCTCCACCGCGACCCGCCTGGACGTGCGCAGACTTCAGTTGCCCCGGCTCCCGCTCGACGAGCAACGACGCTACGGCGAACGCTTCCGCGCGCTCGACGAGTTCGAGCGGGCGCTCCGGCACGCGGGTCGGCTCGGGGAGCGGCTCGTGCGCGGGATGTACGACGGACTCACCGACGGAACGGTCGCGCCGGACTGATCAGCTCGACAACGGTTCGGTACAACCCGTGACCTGTTGTCGGTATCGACCTATACGCTCGAACCCCACATCGAATCCCGGTTCAGGAGCGTTATGTACGGCCACGGCGCGGTGCCGCCCGCCCGCAGCTCGGGCACCGTCATCACCCTGCGCGTGCTGCTCGCCGCCGCCGGCTTCCTCACGTGCGGCCTGCTCGCCTGCGCTCCGCTGTTCCGGATCGCCTTCCTGCGCGGACGGACGGTCGACTGGGTGCTGGCCTGGGCGAGCCTTCCGCTGTCCATCGCCTGCTTCGCGGTGGTCGGCGCACTGCCGGAGAGCGACCCGAGGACCGACGTCGCCATGGGCCTGGTCATGCTCCTCGGCCTCTTCAGCAGCGTGTACTTCCTGGTGATGGACATCAGGGTGCACCAGCAGCGGCGGTTCACCGGCTACCCGCCCCAGGGCCCGACCGTCCACACCGGCTACGGCTACCCGCAGCAGACGCCGTCGCCGACGCCGCCGTATGCCTCCACGGTCCTGCCGCAGCCCCAGCTCCACCCCCAGCCGCAACCTCAGCCGTCCGCTCCTCCGGTCCCCGCCCCCGGTGCCGTACCGCCTCCGCCGCAGCGCCCCGCGCCCGCCCGTATCGAGCAGGTGCGCGCCGAACTCGACGAACTCAGCGACTACCTGCGCAAGCACGACGGCGGCACCACCGAGAGCGGCAGGTGACCGTGACGACAGGACGCGTCGTCGCCGCCCGCTACGAACTGTCCACGCTCATCGGCCAGGGCGGCATGGGCCAGGTGTGGACGGCCTACGACCGGCGCCTCGACCGGCGCGTGGCGGTGAAGCTGCTGCGCCCCGACAAGGTGGCCGGACAGGAGGCCGACGAGCTGCGCCGCCGGTTCGTGCGCGAGTGCCGGGTGACCGCGCAGGTCGACCACCCCGGGCTCGTCACCGTGCACGACGCGGGCAGCGAGGGCGAGGAGCTGTTCCTCGTCATGCAGTACGTCGACGGCGCGGACCTCTCCGACCACCTCGCCGAGCACGACCCGTACCCCTGGCAGTGGGCGGTCGCCGTCGCCGCGCAACTGTGCGCCGTGCTCAGCGCCGTGCACGCCGTGCCGATCGTCCACCGCGACCTCAAGCCGCGCAACGTCATGGTGAAGCAGGACGGCACGGTCACCGTCCTGGACCTGGGCGTTGCCTCGGTCATGGACACCGACACCACCCGCCTCACCCACACCGGTTCACCGATCGGCTCGCCCGCCTACATGGCACCCGAGCAGGCCATGGGCGGTGCGGTCGGCCCGTACACCGACCTGTACGCACTCGGCGTACTCCTGCACGAACTCCTCAGCGGGGACGTCCCGTTCGCCGGCTCCACGGCACTGGGCGTACTGCACCGGCACCTGTACGAGCCCCCGCTGCCCGTGCGCCGCACCCGCCCCGAAGTCCCCGAGGCCCTGGAAACCCTCGTCCTGCGGCTCCTCGCCAAGGACCCGCAGCACCGCCCGGCCTCCGCACAGGACGTCTACGAGGACCTCGCGCTGCTCCTGCCCGCGCGCGGGATGCCCACCGGAGCACCCCTCGACC
>NZ_LJBR01000602.1 GCF_001282115.1 Streptomyces sp. NRRL B-24085
GGGTGGTCCGTGGGGCGGGCACCGGACGCGAGCCGGTCGCGGCCGGACGGCGGGCGCGGTGGTGTGGGCGGCGGTGCTGTGCGCGGGGGTGGTCGCCGTACTGGCCGCGCTGGCCGGCGGACCGCTCGGGGTGGGCGTGCTGGCCCGGTTCGGACCGGTGTGGTGGCAGGTCGGCGCGGCGGTGGCGGGCTGGATCACGGCGGCGGGGGTGCCGCTGGCGCTGACGGTCCACGCCTGGCGGCGCCGCACGAGGGATGGCGTGCTGCGGCGGCTGTCCCCGGCGAACGGCTGGTTGCACCGGCGCGAGAAGACCGGGAAGGCCGAGAACACCGGAAGGACCGGGAAGGCCGAGAACACCGGGAGGACCGAGAGGCCCCAGGCCGGACCGGAGGCCGGACCCGAGGCCGTACCGGTGGAGGCGCCCGCCCCGCGGGAGGCCGGCCCCTTCGACGAGGACGACGCCTTCGAGCCGTACGACTACCTGCCCCCCGCCCCCTCCACGGAGCAGGTGCCCTCGCCGACGCCCTGGTACGACGACGCGCTCCTGGAGGCCCGCTGGGCCGCGCTGAAGGAGGCGTCCGCGCCGCCGGAGAAGCCCGCCGGGAAACCTCAGGCCACCGACTAGCCGCCGAGGCCGCGCCCCGGCGTCAGCCGTTCGTGCTCAGCAGTCCCCGGAGCTCCTTCGGCAGCAGGTCGGTGCAGGACTTCTCGGCCGCGTTGGTGAGGGCGTCGTTCGTGCAGGTGTAGTAGTCGCTGTAGACGAGCCTGGCGGTGAAGCTCGCGGCGACCAGCACGATCGCCAGGGAGGCCGTGACCAGGCCGCTGATCGCCGCGGTGGTCTGGGGGCGGGCCGACTGCGGCGGGGCGGGGGTGTCGGGGTCGGCGGTGCGGGGCTTGGCGCGCAGGGCGCTGCCGCCCCAGTACAGGGCCAGCGCGCCCAGCAGCAGGCTGACGTAAGGCCAGCCGAAGAGGACGAAGAAGAAGGCCCACATGCCGCACAGCAGGGCGTAGCGGGCGCGGCGCTGGGAGGGGTCCGTGGGGTCCCAGCGCATACCCGGTCCGGCGCTGCCCGGTCCCTGCGGACCGCCGCCGGGGTTCGCGCCCGGGCGCTCGCCGAAGCCGCCGTCGGAGCGGCCCGGCTGGCGGTCGCTCCACTGGCTGCCCCACGGGGTGCGGCCGTCGCCGTCGCCGTCGTCCGAGCCCTCGGGGCGGCGCGGCCGCCACGGGCGGTCGGGGGTGCCCTCCGGCGGCGGGGCGAAGGGGTTGTCGTCCTCGGCCCGACCGCCCTGCCCCTCGCCGTTCTTCTTGCCGGAGGGCGGAGCGTCCGGCGGTGACGTGGGCTGCTCCCGCAGCAGCACGCCGCTGCGCTCCCCTCCCTGCACCGACTGCTGGGGGAGCGTGAGGAGTCGCAGGCTGCGGTCCGGCATCAAGTGAGCGTCTTCCCCTTGGAGTCCGTCGAGTACGTGAAGCGTCCGGCGTGAGCCGTCACCGTGTGAACGCACCGCGCACCACCCGCGTTCCCGGACCGGCTCCTTGCAGACGCTACCTTCCGGCCACGCCCCCGTCCCACGGGGGCCGTCCGGAGTGCCGGTATCGTTGCTGACGGTCGGCCGCTTCGTAGGCTTCCCCGTATCCCCGGGCCCGAAGCATTCGTATGAATGTACAAGCGTCGGCCGCAGGAAGACGCTCCCCCGAGAAAGGGCCCCGCCGTGGCCGCCAAGCCCGTGGCCGAGCAGGCCAGGCCGGTCCAGCGCCTGGTCGTGCTGGTCTCCGGATCCGGTACGAACCTCCAGGCGCTGCTGGACGCCGTCGCGGCGGCCGGCACCGAGGCGTACGGCGCCGAGATCGTGGCCGTCGGGGCCGACCGCGAGAACATCGAGGGGCTCGCGCGGGCCGAGCGGGCCGGGATCCCCACCTTCGTCCGCAAGGTGAAGGACTTCGGGACGCGCGAGGAGTGGGACGCCGCCCTCGCCGAGGCGGTCTCCGCGCACGAACCCGACCTCGTGGTGTCCGCCGGGTTCATGAAGATCGTGGGCAAGGAGTTCCTCGCCCGCTTCGGCGGGCGGTTCGTGAACACCCACCCCGCCCTGCTGCCCAGTTTTCCCGGCGCCCACGGCGTCCGTGACGCGCTCGCGTACGGAGCCAGGGTCACCGGCTGCACCGTCCACTTCGTCGACGACGGCGTCGACACCGGACCGATCATCGCCCAGGGCGTGGTGGAGATCCGGGACGAGGACGACGAGAGCGCTCTGCACGAGCGCATCAAGGAAGTCGAGCGAAGGCTGCTCGTCGAGGTCGTGGGGCGGCTCGCCCGCAACGGCTATCGCATTGAGGGACGAAAGGTAGTTATCCAGTGACCGCCGAGAACAAGCGGCCCCTTCGCCGGGCGCTCATCAGCGTCTACGACAAGACCGGCCTCGAAGACCTCGCGCGCGGCCTGCACGAGGCGGGGGTGGAGCTCGTCTCCACCGGTTCCACCGCGGGCCGTATCGCCGCCGCCGGCGTCCCCGTCACCAAGGTCGAGGAGCTCACCGGCTTCCCCGAGTGCCTGGACGGGCGGGTCAAGACCCTGCACCCGCGCGTGCACGCCGGCATCCTCGCCGACCTGCGCCTCGACAGCCACCGCGAGCAGCTCGCGGAGCTCGGCGTGGAGCCGTTCGACCTCGTCGTCGTGAACCTCTACCCGTTCCGCGAGACCGTCGCCTCCGGCGCGAGCCCCGACGAGTGCGTCGAGCAGATCGACATCGGCGGGCCGTCCATGGTGCGCGCCGCCGCCAAGAACCACCCCTCGGTCGCCGTCGTCACCAGCCCCGAGCGCTACGCCGACGTCCTCGCCGCGGTCAAGGACGGCGGCTTCGACCTCGCCGCCCGCAAGCGGCTCGCCGCCGAGGCGTTCCGGCACACCGCCGAGTACGACATCGCGGTCTCCAGCTGGTTCGCGAGCGCCTACGCCCCCGCGGACGACTCGCAGTTCCCCGACTTCATCGCGGCCGCCCTGGAGCGCAAGAGCACCCTGCGCTACGGCGAGAACCCGCACCAGCCGGCCGCGCTCTACGTCGACGGCACCGGCGTCGGTCTCGCCGAGGCCGAGCAGCTCCACGGCAAGGAGATGTCGTACAACAACTACACGGACACGGACGCCGCCCGCCGTGCCGCGTACGACCACGCCGAGCCGGCCGTGGCGATCATCAAGCACGCCAACCCGTGCGGTATCGCGGTCGGTTCGGATGTCGCCGAGGCGCACCGCAAGGCACACGCGTGTGACCCGCTGTCGGCGTTCGGCGGCGTGATCGCGGTGAACCGTCCGGTCTCCAAGGAGATGGCCGAGCAGGTCGCCGAGATCTTCACCGAGGTCATCGTGGCGCCGGACTACGAGGAAGGTGCCCTGGAGGCGCTCGCCAAGAAGAAGAACATCCGCGTCCTGAAGGCCCCGGCCGCCCCCGCGCACCCCGCCGAGGTCAAGCCCATCGACGGCGGCGCGCTCCTCCAGGTCACCGACCGCCTCCAGGCCGAGGGCGACGACCCGGCGAACTGGACCCTGGCGACCGGCGAGGCCCTGAGCACGGAGGAGCTCGCCGAGCTCGCGTTCGCCTGGCGGGCCTGCCGGGCCGTCAAGTCCAACGCGATCCTCCTCGCCAAGGACGGCGCCTCGGTCGGCGTCGGCATGGGCCAGGTCAACCGCGTCGACTCCGCGAAGCTCGCCGTCGAGCGGGCCGGTGCCGAGCGCGCGCAGGGCTCGTACGCCGCCTCGGACGCCTTCTTCCCCTTCCCGGACGGCCTGGAGGTCCTCCTGGAGGCCGGTGTGAAGGCGGTCGTCCAGCCGGGCGGCTCGGTCCGTGACGAACTCGTCGTCGAGGCCGCCAAGAAGGCCGGCGTCACCATGTACTTCACGGGGACGCGGCACTTCTTCCACTGAGACACCCGAGCGCAGGGGCGGCATCCGGACGGAGCCGCCCCTGTGTCATGTCGAACTGCGCAGCGCCGCCCACGTGTTGGGCCCCACCTGGCCGTCCACCTCAAGGCCCCTGGCGCCCTGGAACTGCTTGACCGCGGCCTGCGTGTCCCTGCCGAACTCGCCGTCCACGCCCGAACCGCCCACGCTGTAGCCGCGCTTGGTGAGCATGCACTGCACCTGGACGACCCGCTGGCCCTTGTCGCCGTAGTCGGTGAGCTCGGTGCCCGAGTAGTAGGTGCAGCCGGAGATCCAGGCGGGGGTGGCCGGGGGCGCGGCCGTCCTCGTCACGGTGGCGGTGGG
>NZ_LJBR01000603.1 GCF_001282115.1 Streptomyces sp. NRRL B-24085
CCTCACCCACGGCGCCCTCGCCCTCACCACCCCCGACCCCACTCAGGCCGACGCCCACTACCACCAAGCCGAGAACCACCCCGACGCCACCACCTTCCCCTTCGAACTCGCCCGCATCCGCCTCGCCCACGGCACCCGCCAACGCCACACCCAGGGACGCAAGACGGCACGTCACGCACTGACGCTGGCGGCCGAGGCGTTCGAGCGGCTCGGTGCGGTGACCTGGGCCGAACGCGCCCATGCCGAGCTGCGGGCCACCGGCGCGACCGTGCACGCCTCCTCCGCCCACCTCGCGGCGCTGACCTGGCAGGAACGCCGGATCGCCGACCTCGCCGCCGGCGGCCTCACCAACAAGGAGATCGGCGAGCGCATGCACCTCTCGCCACGCACCGTCAGCTCACACCTGTACCGCGTCTTCCCCAAGCTCGGCATCACCAGCCGAGCCGCACTGCGCGACGCACTGGGCAGGTTGTCCGACGACCAGAAGGTGTGACCCCGCGCCGGCGGGTGTGACCCCGCGCTAGCCGCGGTGGGTGCGCAGGCCGTACTCGTCCAGCCAGCCGAGCACATAGTCGGCGACGAACCGCCATCCGTTGTCGATGACCAGGGAGTGGGCGCGGTCCGCGAACTGCTTGAGGTCGGTGACGGCTGTGGAGTCGCCGTACTGCTTGTACGCCGCGCGCGTGACGGAGTCGGGTACCAGCAGGTCCTCCTGGCCGGAGATCAGCAGCAGCGGGCCACGGTCGGCGTTGCCGACGTCCACCACGGCGTGCCGTTCGCGTGCCGCGCTCGCGTGTCCGAGGTCGTCGAGCAGACGGCGGGGGGCGGGAACGACGTAGCGCTCGAAGAGCCGGTCCGACTCCTCCGCCGTGGCGGTGTTCGCGAACACCTGGTGGAACTGCCCCGGGGAGAGCGTCACCAAGGGTTCGGCGTCGGTCGGGTCCGGGGTCCACAACCGGGCCGGGGCTTCGGGCAGTGCGAGGTCGTTGATGGGGGCGGGCGCGATGGCCACGGCGGCCCGGCCGATGTTGGCGGCGAGGAGGTGCTGCGCGATGAGACCGCCGACGGAGTGGCCGACGATCACCGGAGCGGTGTCGAACGAGCGGACGATGCCGGCGTAGTGGTCGGTGAGCACGTCGAGGCCGATGCCCGCGATGGTCCCGGGCGACCTGCGCAGCTCCCCGACGGCGGCCGCCTCCCCCGGCCAGCCGGGTGTGAACGCGTGGAACCCCCGGCCTGCGAAGCGCTCCGCCCATGACTCCCAGGACAGCGCGTGCAGCCAGGTGCCGTGGATGAAGACGACGGGAGTGGGGTTCACAGCGGGCTCCTCCGAGCGTGACGATCATCCGGCTCCGGCACGCCGGCGACGGTTTCAGCATCGTTGAGGGGCTGGTCGGGGGGCGACAGTCGAATGACTTAATGTTCATGGCCGACAGCACCCTCAGGGGCGGGAGCGCCCCGGGGAAGCGCCTTCGTTCGAGGCGACGGGGATGAAGAACCGGCTCCGTTTTCCGGGGCGCCCGCTGAGCACCCCGCACCCTGACTCGGGCGAAGTGGACGGTCAAGTGACTTATGAACGACGCGTCCGAGGCGACCAGGGTGGATGGCGTCAGCTTTCGCCACGGGGAAGGATCCACCCGCAATGAGCAGCAACCAACCCGGTGTACAGTCCCGGCCTCCGTCGTACGCCTGCCCGGAGCTGGTCCTGGACGTCCAGCGCGTGCTGGACGTCGCCGCCCGGCAGACGATCAGGGCGGAGTTCCGTTTCGACCCGGCGGCTCCCCTTGCCGTATCCGTGGTGCTGGTCGTCGAGGGCGGTCCCCGGGTGCTGTGGCGGATCGGCCGTGACCTCCTGCGACAGGGCCTCCGCTCGGCCAGCGGCCTCGGCGACGTGCAGATGTGGCCGGCGCGTTCCGAGGGCGGTGGCACCGCGTGGCTCCAGTTGGCCTCCCGGGACATGGCGGCTCTCTTCGAACTCCCGGTGCCCCCGCTGGAGGAGTGGCTGGAGCACACCTACGAGCTCGTACCCGCCGGCCGCGAGCTGGCCGAGGTCGACTGGGACGCGGCCACCGCGGATCTGCTGGCGGGTTCCTGAGGATTCAGGGCCGGCCCACCACCGCGGATGTGTTGGGGGGGTTCCCGGGG
>NZ_LJBR01000604.1 GCF_001282115.1 Streptomyces sp. NRRL B-24085
CCCCGGCCCCACCCTCGTCCCCACCTGCGCCCACCCCACTCCCCGGGCGATACGCGTGCGAAGGAGCCCGCGATGAGCGACATGATCACCGCGGACCTGGTCGATCTCGACCTGTCCGCCGACACCAAGGAAGCGGCGGCCCGTGCCCTCGCCGAGCGCATGGTCGCCCTGGGCCGGGTGACCGACCTGGAGGGCTTCCTCGCCGACGTGGCCGCCCGGGAGGCCCAGATGCCGACGGGCCTCGACGGCGGCATCGGCATCCCGCACTGCCGCAGCGCACACGTCACCGAGCCGACGCTCGCCTTCGGGCGCAGCACCGCCGGGATCGACTTCGGCGCGGCGGACGGACCCGCCGACCTGATCTTCCTGATCGCCGCCCCGGCCGGCGCGGACGACGCCCACCTCACCATCCTGTCCTCCCTCGCCCGGCAGCTCATGAACACCGAGTTCACCGACGCGCTGCGGTCCGCGGGCAGCGCTCAAAGCGCGGCGGCGCTGATCCGCGGGGACGAGGCGCCCGCCGAGGACGCCACCGAAAGCTCCGTTGCGGCATCGGCGGCGGCCTCCGCCGATGCCGCAACGGCCCGTCCCGCGCCCGACGTTCCCGAGGCCCCCTTCCGGATCGTCGCCGTCACCTCCTGCCCGACCGGCATCGCCCACACCTACATGGCGGCCGAGTCGCTGGAGAACGCCGGCCGCGAGGCGGGCGTCGAACTCGTCGTCGAGACGCAGGGCTCGGCCGGCTTCGAACGGCTCGACCCGGCCGTCATCGCGGCCGCGGACGGCGTGATCTTCGCCCACGACGTCCCCGTGCGCGACAAGGACCGCTTCGCCGGCAAGCCCACCGTCGACGTCGGCGTGAAGGCGGGCATCAACCGCCCCGCGGAACTCATCACCGAGGTACGCGGCAAGGCCGCGCGCGGTGAGGTGACGGCGGGCGCGGCCGGGGGCGGCACGCCGGTCGAGCGGGCCGGTGAGCCCGGCGACGGCTACGGCACCAGGCTCCGCAAGTGGCTGATGACCGGCGTGAGTTACATGGTCCCCTTCGTCGCCGCGGGCGGCCTGCTGCTCGCCCTCGGCTTCGCGATCGGCGGCTGGCAGATCGCGAGCGCGCCCTCGGTCATGAAGCACTTCTCCTGGACCGAGATCGACAGCTGGGGCGCCCTGCTCTTCCAGATCGGCCAGGTCGCCTTCGGCTTCCTCATCCCGGTCCTCGCCGGCTACATCGCCTACGGCATGGCGGACCGCCCCGGTCTCGTCCCCGGCTTCGTCGGCGGCATGATCGCCTCCAACATCGCCGCGGGCTTCCTCGGCGGCCTGGTCGCCGGTCTGCTGGCCGGTGGTGTGGTCCTCTCGATCCAGCGGATCAAGATCCCGCCGGTGCTGCGCGGCATCATGCCGGTGGTCGTGATCCCGCTGATCTCCTCGCTGATCGTCGGCTTCCTGATGTTCGTCGTGATCGGCAAGCCCATCGCCGAGGCCCAGAAGGGCATGACGGACTGGCTGGGCGGCCTCTCCGGCACCAACGCGATCCTGCTCGGCGTCCTCCTCGGCCTGATGATGTGCTTCGACCTCGGAGGCCCCGTCAACAAGGTCGCGTACGCCTTCGCCACCGCCGGCATCGCCGTGCAGGACCCGAGCGACTCCGCGATGAAGGTCATGGCCGCCGTGATGGCCGCGGGCATGGTCCCGCCGCTGGGCATGGCCCTCGCGACCACCGTCCGCAAGAAGCTCTTCACCGAGACCGAGCGCGAGAACGGCAAGGCCGCCTGGGTTCTGGGCGCGTCCTTCATCTCCGAGGGCGCGATCCCGTTCGCGGCCGCCGACCCGCTGCGGGTCATCCCGGCCTCGATGGCGGGCGGCGCGGTCACCGGCGCCCTGTCGATGGCCTTCGGCGCCACCCTGCGCGCCCCGCACGGCGGCATCTTCGTGGTCCCGCTGATCGGCAGCCCGTTCCTCTACCTGATCGCCATCGCGGCGGGCGTGTGCGTCACGACCGCGCTGGTGGTCGTCCTGAAGAGCATGCGCAAGCCGGCACCGGGGGCGACGGCCCCCGCGGCGCCCGCCGCCGAGGCGGAGGCCAGGCAGCCGGTCGCCGCCTAGAAACCGCCCCTTTGGGGCTGCTGTGAGGTGTTCACGGCACCTGCGAGATACGTCACGGTCCGGGGCCAAAGTCCCGGACCGTGGTGTCTACTGGACGGCATGCCTGAGCACGTCTCCGTCTACCAGTTGCTTGGTGTGACCCTGCTCGTCCTGGTGGTCGTCGCCTGGACGGCGGGGTTGGCCTACATGCTGCGCCACGGCCGCCACGAGGCCGTCGTGTGGCGCGTCGCCAACGGTCTGCCGGCCCTCCCGCGCCCGCGCGCGGCCGCCCCCGGCCACGAGTGCGTCGAACTGACACCGGCGGAGAAGGACGCGTTCGCGGGTCTGGTACGCCAGCTGAGCGGTGGCCGCTGACCCGAACCGTCGGCCGGTTCAGGACAGTTGCGCCGCCCGCCGCTCCATGGCGTCCCGGGCCGCGTCCTCGGTGACGTACACCTCGCACATGTGCCGCCCGTCGGGCGTCGCCGTGTGCTCGACCTCCCACAGGGAGATCTCCGTGCCGTCGCGCAGCAGGAACGCGTGCTCGTACAGCGAGAAGCCCAGTCCGGCCCGACCCGCCCGGCAGGGCCGCCCGAACGCCTGGGTGATCTGGTGGGCGAACGCCTCCGCCAGCAGCGCGGCCGTCTCCGGGCCCGGCCGGTCCGCGTTCTCCGCGCGGCGCAGCAGCCGGCGCGCGTGGTCCGCCGAGTCGTCCGGGACGTAGGCGTGCCGCGGCGGCTGCGCGGGCGCGAGCTGCACCGTCACCGGCAGCTCGAAGTCCGGGGTGTCCGGCGGCAGCGGCAGCCGCGCGGTCGCCGCACGCAGCTCCTCCTCGTCGACGTACACCTCGTGCTGCGGGACGCTGTCCCGCGCGGTGTTGTGGACGAGCTCCCACAGAGTGAGCGCCGAGCCGTCGGCGAGCAGCCAGGTGTGCCGGTACGTCTCCCGGTGCAGCCCCGCGCTGTGGTGCGCGGAGTGCAGCGAACTGTCGTACGCCAGCGCGCAGTCCAGTCTCCTGATCACGTCGTCGGGCAGCTCGAAGGAGTTCAGGGCACGACCGAGGAGCCGCGCGAGGTGCTCCTCCGGAGACTCGGGCGACTCGGGTGGTTCGTACGCTGCCGTCTCGTACGGAACGCTCAAGGTTTCTCCCGGCGTTGCTGCATGTCACCTTGTGGGTGCATACCGTAGCCCCTCGGTCGGACATCATGTCCGGGAACCGAGAAAACGTACGTCCGGAAAACGGGCGGGCCGCGCGGGAAATTCCCACGCGACCCGACGAACCGTCAAAGATCCCCGGTCAAAGGGCCTTTGTGCCACCTCTCGCCTCGCTCAGGACGAGCCTACGGCGCTCCCCGCGACCCACTCGTCCCACGACATGTTCCAGCCGTTGAGCCCGTTGTCGGGTGCCACCGTCTTGTCGGGGGAGTTCTTCACGACCACCACGTCCCCGATCAGCGAGTTGTCGTAGAACCACTTCGCCGGGGTGTCCGCCCGGCCGCCCTTGACGTCCCGCAGTCCGACACATCCGTGACTGGTGCCGGTGCGCCCGAAGGGCGGATTGCCCTTGTCGTACCAGTAGTTGCCGTGGATGAAGGTCCCCGACTGCGTCAGCCGCATGGCGTCCGGGACGTCGGGGATGTCGTAGGCGTTGGCCAGCGCGACCGTCCGGCTGTCCATACGGATCTTCTTGTACTTCTCGGAGATCACCATCTGCCCGTTGTAGGTGGTGAACTCCGGGCTCCCCGTGGAGATCGGCACGGTCTTCACGGTCGTCCCGTCCCGCACGACCTTCATGGTCTGGGTGTCGGCGTCCACGGTGGACACCTGCGAGCGCCCGATGGTGAAGCGGACGGTCTTCTCCTGTACACCGGTGACGCCGTTCGCCCCCTCGACCCCGTCCAGGTCGATCTTCATCGTGACCTTGGAGCCGGCCTTCCAGTACTCCTCGGGCCGGAAGTCGAGCCGCTGCGCCCCGAACCAGTGCCCCACCACCTGCTGCCCGCTGCTGGAGCTGACGGTGATGTGCGACTGCACGGCCTTCTTGTCGCTGATCGCCTTGTCGAAGCTGAACGACACCGGCATCCCCACACCGACCGTCGTCCCGTCGTCCGGCGTGTACGTCCCGATGAAGCTGTTCGCCTCGGAGACGGTCGTGAAGACGGACTTCGCGGTCACCGCCTTGCCGTCCGAGTCCTTCGCCGTCGCGGCTATCTCGTACTTCGTCCCGCGCTCAAGCTGCTCCTCGGGCTTCCAGCTCTTGCCGCCCGCGGCCAGCGCCCCCGGCACCTCCTGCCCCGTGCCCGCCACCGTCATCTTCACGCCGGTCAGCGTGCCGTCGCTGACCTTCACACCGGTCCTGTTGATCGACGCGCCCGTCGAGCCGTTCCTGGCGGAGATGACGATCCGCGCCGCGGAGGTCTTCGCGGGGTCCTTGCCGCCTTTGCCCTCGCTGTTGGCGTCGGAACCACCTCCGCACGCGGTGAGGGTGAGGGCGCCGACCATCAGGACGGCAGAGGCTCCCAGTGCGCGCCGTGCTGCTATGTCCGGCGTTGCCACGTGATGCTCCATTTTCGTGTGATACGTCGTCCGCTCCACTCAGTGAGGAAAGAGGGACCCGGTCCCCGCCCGGGTTCCCCCAGAACGCCACGAATGCCATGACGTCTGCGCTGGCTTGGCCGGGGCGCCTTGGGGGGGCCGGGTTCGGTTGTGTGGCGGGTGCGGGCTGATGGTGGCTGGTCGCGCGGTCAGCTGCGCTGGGCTGAGCCGGACGCCTACGGGGGTGCCGGGTCAGGTGGTCGGGCGGCTGGGGGCCGGTGGGGGCTGGTCGCGCAGTTCCCCGCGCCCCTGGGTGG
>NZ_LJBR01000605.1 GCF_001282115.1 Streptomyces sp. NRRL B-24085
CTGGCCGCGCGCGGCCAGACCGCCCCGACCGGCGCCACCGCCGTCTTCGACCGGATCGAGACCGCGCCCGCGCACCGGCGCCGGGGCCTGGGCAGCGTCGTCATGCGCACCCTCCAGGGCGCGGCCGCCGCCGCGGGGGCGCGGACCGGCGTCCTCGCCGGAACACCGGCGGGACGGGCCCTGTACGAGTCTCTGGGCTGGCATGTGCAAGCTCCGCTCACCAGTGCCAAGTTCGTGGGCCGGGACTCCGGCTGAGCGTCCGTCACGATTCACCGTGCGAAGCCGGCAGGCGCCCCGGCAGGGGCTCTGTCACGCTGCGCCGGTGATCGCCCCCGTTCCTCCGGTGGTCTCCGCCGGCCGCAAGGCGGACAACGCCCGGTCGGCGCCGAGTCTTCCCGGCACCCAGCCGCGACCACGAGCCCGGACAACGCCCAGCCGACACCGACTCCCCCCGACACCCAGCCGCCTCTCGGACGCGGACGCCCCGGTGACCGTGGGCCACGGACCGGCCAGCAGCCGCCCCGCGCCTGCCCCGCCCCGCCCGGGCTTCCACGCGGCGATCACGACCACGCCGTACGGGCAGGCCTCACCGGCCTCCTGAACTCCGTCGCCGTCCGGCCCGGTCCCCGCGCCGCACCAGCGGCCAGGTCGCGACACCGATCGCCAGGGCGATCGGATGGCCCCAGTCGGTCAGTGGGTCGGTGTACGCGATCAGGGCAGTCACCAGCAGCCAGCCGAAGAGGGCGAGCAACGGCCAGCGCAGCCACGGCCGGAGCAGACCCGCGAGGGCGCCGAGGCACGCGGCCACGCCGAAGCTGACGCCGTAGTCGAGGCGGTGCAGCGAACTGGCGGGCAGATGGCCGACCAGGACCGCGAGGCCGATGGGGACCTCCGTGGCGAGGGTCGCCCCGGCATGCCCGAGCAGGAAGACACCGGCCGTGCGCACCCCGCCGATCCGCCGCTCCAGCGCGGTGAGCACGAACAGCAGGGCGAGGGCGTACGGGGACAGGACCCCGCCCGCGATCCACAACGCGCTGGCCACCAGCATCAGTACGGGCATCCGCGCGAGGTGGACGACATCGGTGCTGGAGCCCTGGTGCAGGGTGTGCAAGAGGACGGGGTCCAGACGCGCGGCGACCAGGGAGACGACGGCCAGGACGGCGCCGTAGCCGAAGGTGAACGGCGTCCCGGTGGGGGTGGGGAGCAGCCGCCGGAGCCGGAGGGCGTGAAGTCGGTTGCCCGGAGCGGCGGTTGCGGCGGGTGTCGCCGGTACTGCGGCACCCGTCCCGGCCCGTTCCCGCTGCCGGGGCATCGCGTCGAGCAGCCCTGCCCCCTCGGGAGCTTCCGGGGCGGGCGCGTCGGAAGGGGCTGGCGGCACGGTCCGTTCCAAGGTGGGCTGCTCCTTCCGTCGCACCCCACCC
>NZ_LJBR01000606.1 GCF_001282115.1 Streptomyces sp. NRRL B-24085
CGGTAGGCGGGCGGAGTCTGGCGGGGGTGTGCGGGGTCTGACGGCGTCTGCCGGGTCTGCGGGTCGAAGCGTTCTTCTTGCAGGGGCAGACCTAGGTTGGACTCAGGACCGTCAGGTGCTTCAGCCCCGGCACTTGGGGCCCGGTCGGGTGGGCCCCAAGTGCCGTACCCGGCTCAGCGCTTGAGTGTGAACGTGAAGGGGTCGGTGAGTCTGGAGTTCAGGCGCACCGCCGAGACCAGTTGGCCCTTCGTGATGAGTCTTTCAACCTCGGCCCGGGAGAGGTCGAAGCCCTCGGCTATCAGCCGTACCGGACGGACGGGGATGCGTGCCGCGAAGCGGACCGAGACGTCGACGACCTCACGGTCCAGATGGTCCGATCCGCCGGTGTCGAGACGCCAGGCGCCGTCCCAGTCCAGGGCGGTGCGGTTGCGGCGCCGCACTGCCGGGTCCTGGAGCAACTCGGCGGCGAGAGCGGGGTCGTTGGCGTGCAGCCGGTCCAGCAGTTCGGGTCGTACGTCACGCACGTGTGTCCGTTCGAGGACCGTCAGCTTCGCCGTCTGTCCGCAGGCGGTGCAGAGGACGAGGAGCCAGACGTCGAGGAGCTTGTGGTGCGCGTTGACACGGAACTTGCCGTTGGGCCGGAAGCGTTCCGACGCGCACGTGTGGCAACGGCGGAGGACGAGCGGAAGGCAGGTGGGCGCGACCACCCAGTTGGTGAGCACAGAAGTACACCGGTTTCAGTGAGGAGTCCGCAGCGGAAAGCAGCGCGGCGCACAGGTGCGACGCGCGACCGATCAGCACTCGGGGGGTCTCACACGGTGTACAACGGCACGTCCTTGCCTCGGCGACTGGGTTCGGCAGCACCGTAATGGCGGGCGACGGCGCTGATCCACTGGATTTCGGCGGCGGTGGCGGCGGTGGCGGTGGCCGACGGGGGTGCTCCACTCGCGGCGTACCCGGGCCGCACGCCTACGCCCTCGCAGCCGTACTGCTGCGTCCCTCCAGCCGTACGCCCCCGGTCCGCCCCCGTGCGCGGGAGCTATACCGGTGCCCCGTTCCC
>NZ_LJBR01000607.1 GCF_001282115.1 Streptomyces sp. NRRL B-24085
GGCTCACTCCCCGCCCAGCCGTCTCCCGGTGTTCCGGTGTCCAGGGGAACAGTCGTCGTTCCCCCCACACCAGCGCCCCGTTGATGACCAGGCCCAGGGCGCCCGCCCACACCACGCCCGCCAGGACGTCCCGCGTGCCGTCCGTGGCCAGGCCCGCCTGGGCGATGAAGATGCCGAGACCCTCGCCGAAGCCGGAGAGGATCTCCGTGGCGACGGCGAGGATGAGGGCGACGGCGGCGGAGATGCGGATGCCGGCGGCGATGAAGGGGGCCGTGGCGGGGAGTTCGGCGCGCAGGAGGACCGTGAGACGGCCGAACCCGAAGGCGCGCAGGGTGTCCTTGGCGAGGGGGTCGGTCTCGCCCAGGCCGTAGACGGTGTTGAAGAGGATCGGCCACACCGAGGCGTAGGTGATCAGCGCGACCTCGGTCTCGGTGCCGGAGCCGAGGAGCAGGGAGACGAGAGGGATCAGGGCGACGGACGGCAGGGGCCGCAACAACTCCACGATCGCCCGCGCCGCCGCGTCGACGAGCGGCACGCTGCCCAGCAGCAGCCCGAGGGGTACGGCGATCGCGCTGGCGAGAACGAGCCCCAGCGCCCAGGCCCGCAGGGTGACGCCGATCCCGTCGAGGAAGACGGAGTCACCCGCCAACTCGACGGCACGGGCCACGACTTCGGAAGCGGGCGGCAGATAGCTGCGGCGCACCAGGCCGGCCCGGCTCACCGCCTCGCACACGCCGAACGCGAGCAGGATGCCGAGCAGGCCGAGCCACACCTCCTGACGATCCCTCAGTCGTGTTCCCAGGCGTATCACTTCACGTCCAGCCCTTCACGAACCGCATCGACGCACGCCCCCCATCGACACCCACCCCTCACTCCACCAGCAGCGTCGACGGATCCACCGGCTTCTTCAGCATCTTCCGCTTCTCCATCAGCGCCGTGAGCCGGGCGATCTGCTGTGCGTCCACGGTCGCCGGATACACCGGCAGGTCGATCTTCTCCGCCTGCTCCTTGGTGACCTTGGTGTACGTCGGCAGCACCTCGCGCACCAGGGACGGATCGGCGTCGGCGAGCTTCACGGCCGCCTTCAGGGCCCGTTGGAAGCGGGCGAGCGCGTCGGCGTTCCTCCCGGCGAACTTCTCCGTGGTGATGTACCCGCTGAGCGGGATCGACTCGACGGGCGCGGACGCCGCGTCCACCAGCACCCTGGCTCCCGACTCGTCCTGGATGGAACTGTCGTAGGGCTCCACGACGTGCACGGCGTCGACCTGGCCCTTGTCCAGCGCGGCGCCCATCTGCGGGAAGGGGATCTGGCGGTAGACGGGACGGCCGACACCCTGTTTCGCCAGGATCTCGTCGAAGGTCAGCGACTGGACGTTGTTGAGGACGTTGACGGCGACTTTCCGGCCCGCGAGATCGGCGACGGTCTTGATGTCGGAGTCCTTCGGCACCAGCACGTCCATCATGCGCGGCGCGGCCCTGATGGCCTCGGCGACGATGCGGATGTCGAGGGTGCCCTGGTCCTGGGCCTGGAAGTAGGTGACGTAGTTCGCGCTCGCGACCATGTCGATCTGTCCCTTGGACAGGGCGGGCAGCGCCTGGAGGCTCTGCTGGATCTGCTGGACGCGCACGTCGAGGCCCTCCTTCTCGAAGAGGCCGCGCTCCTGCGCGATGTAGAGCATGGCGCAGTCGCTCAGGGGCAGCGCGGCCACCCTGACCGTCGTGCGCCCGCCGCCCGAGGACGACGAGCCTCCGTCCCCGCCGCAGCCCGCGAGCACCAGCACGAGGACGGCCGCGGCGGCCGCCGCCTTCCCGCTTCCCGAACGCCGAGGTCGTAACGCCGCTCCCACCGTCATCCGGGCATGATGGCCGACCGGTTGGCATGATCACTACATCAAGGTCAGCCGAATCGTCGCTCCTCGGGAAAAGGCGAAGGGACTCCGTCCGCGGCGAGCAGGCGGTGATCCGCGGCGCGCCCCCGCGCCGGTGAGCTGCCGCGTTCCTCGCACACCCGCCCGGGGAAGCGGATCCACACCGCCGGGCGGTCCGCACGGGCGGTCGTACGGCCGTCTCGCAGCCCCGCGTACGAGCATCCGCCCCGCCGTCGGCGCCGTCGACGTGGCCGAATCCCAGCCCTCTTCCACCTGACCCCTGACC
>NZ_LJBR01000608.1 GCF_001282115.1 Streptomyces sp. NRRL B-24085
GCCCCCATGTCACCCTCGCCGGTTCTCCCTCCGTCGCACGAACTTCAGTCCCGACCAGTCCTCCCCCAGCGCCGCGACCTTCACGTCGACGACTCCGAGGGGCAGGAAGACCTCGCGCAGGGAGTTCTCGGTGATGTCGCTGACGTGCCCGGCGGCCCTGCGCGGCCAGGCGATCCACAGGGCCGCGTCGTCCGCGAGACCGGTGACCAGGTCCCCCGCCTCCGCGGCGAGCCGCGCGTACTCGCGGTGGAAGGTCACGACGACGTCCGCGCCGCGGGAGCCGTCGGCGGTGACCTCGCAGCCGTCGGGCAGGCCCGGGATGTCCCACCCGTCGGGGGCACCGTCCAGCCGTACCCGGTGCCCCGCCTTGATGCCGAGCTTCCTGGCGAGGGGCGTGGCGGAGTAGCCGCCCGCCGACCCGGTTCCTGCCATACGGCACCTCCGCGCGCTGGTCCGGTCCGTCCACTCCATCGTGACGGCCCGGGCGGAGCACGTCCGTCCGGACACGGTGTTCCGGGGCGGGCACCCCGTACCGGCTACCGCACCACCCGTGCGAGCAGCGTGGCGAGGTCGGCCAGGAACTGGAGCCAGGGCCGGGCCTGCTCGGCCCGGCGCCCGAACCGTCTGCGCCAGCCGCCGGCCCGGACGCCGTCCCGGCGCTGGATCATCCTGTCCCGCACCCGCCGTAAGGACGTGGCGCGGCTCGTTCCGATGCGCTTGCGTCGCCTCATGCCGGGACGTTAGCTGCGGCGCGATCGGTGCCACAGGGCGGCGGACCGCCAAAGCGGGCGCGCGGTTATTGGCGGTAACGGGCAAAGCGGGGAGACGCGACGGGAGAGAGCCGGGACCATCCCGGCCAACGGGAAAGGCCAGGCCACAGAGTGTGTGACCTGGCCTTGTTCCGGAGCCGCCTTCGGGATTCGAACCCGAGACCTACGCATTACGAGTGCGTTGCTCTGGCCATCTGAGCTAAGGCGGCGCGCCGTCCGCACTATGGTGCGATCAGCAACGTCGGTAAGTCTACACAGTTTCCGGGGGTGCTCCGTACCAGCCCTCGGGGCACCCCCGGACGCTCCGGCAGCCGGCTAGGAGCAGCGTTTTCCGGGCGCGGGAGGGGTGCCGCGGAGCAGGTAGGCGTTGATCGCCGAGTCGATGCAGGCGCTGCCGCGGCCGTAGGCGGTGTGGCCGTCGCCCTCGTAGGTGAGCAGCCGGGACGAGGTGAGCTGACCGGCCAGGGCGCGGGCCCAGCGGTAGGGGGTGGCGGGGTCGCGGGTGGTGCCGACCACGACGATCGGGCCGGCGCCCCGCGCCTCGATGCGGTGCGGCTCTCCCGTGGGGGCGACCGGCCAGTACGCGCAGCCGAGGGAGGCCCAGGCGAGGCCCCTGCCGAAGACGGGGGACGCCTTCTCGAAGGTGGGGACGGCCTTCTCGACCTTCTCCGGGCTGTCGTAGGCGGGCGGGAGGTCGAGGCAGTTCACCGCCGCGTTGGCGGACATCAGGTTGCTGTAGCTGCCGTCGGCGTCCCGCTCGTAGTAGCTGTCGGCGAGGACCAGCAGACCGGCGCCGTCGTTGTCCTTCATCGCCGAGCCCAGCGCCTCGCGCAGTTGCGCCCAGGAGCTCTCGTCGTACATCGCCGCGATGACACCGGTGGTGGCGAGGGCCTCGCCGAGGGTGCGGCCGTCCGCGTCGCCGGTCGGGATGGGGTGGGCGTCGAGCTTGCGGAAGAACGCCTTGAGGTTCCGGCCGACCCGCGCGCTCGGCGTGCCCTTCGTCCCGAGCGGGCAGTCCGGCTGCTGCACACAGTCCTTCGCGAACGACTGGAAGGCCGTCTCGAAGCCGGCCGTCTGGTCGAGGTTCAGCCGGCGCGCGGGCAGCGAGGGGTCCATCGCGCCGTCCAGCACGAGCCGCCCCGAGCGGCCGGGGAACAGCCCCGCGTACGTCGCCCCGAGGAACGTGCCGTACGACGCCCCCACGTAGTTCAGCTTCGCGTCGCCCAGTGCCGCCCGCACGATGTCCATGTCCCGGGCTGTCTCGACGGTCGACACGTGCCGCAGCAGTCGCGCCGAGCGCGCACCGCACTCCTCCGCGAACTTCTTGTAGGCGTCGACGAGTTCGGCAGTCTCGCGCGCGTCGTCGGGGGTGGTGTCCGTCTGGGTGTACGTGTCCATGTCCGGCCCGTCGAGGCATTCGACGGGCTCGCTGCGGGCGACCCCGCGCGGGTCCACCGCGACCATGTCGTATCGGGCCCGCACCTCCGCCGGGTAACCGATCCCGGCGTACGCCTGGGCGTAGCCGACCGCCGAGCCGCCCGGTCCGCCCGGGTTCACGAACAGGGACCCCAGGCGCTCGCCCGGCCCGGTGGCCTTCTTGCGGGTGACGGCGAGCCGGACGTCCCCGCCGGCCGGCCTGTCGTAGTCGAGCGGCGCCCGCAGCGTGGCGCACTGGAAACCGGGGACCCCGCAGTCGCGCCAGCGGGCCTTCTGTGCGTAGTACGGCGCGAGGGCGGCCGGTGTCGACCGCGGCAGCGCGCCGAGGGCCACGTCGGCGGCCGAGGTGGCCGACGTCGTCGAGGCGCCCGCGGAACAGGCGGAGACGAGCAGGGCGGCGACGGCGAGGAGAACGCCGCCGGTGCGGGGCGTGCGCGCCGACGTCAGCGCCCGGCCGGGGGGAGGCGTCGGGCTGGTGTGGCGGTGATTGCGCCTGATGTGCATCGATCGAGCGTAACTCTCCGCACTGACACGCATGCCCTGAGTGAACAATGCGGCCCGTACGAGTGACCCGGTCAAACGCATGATCACCCGCCGGTCCCGGTCCTCAGCCCGCTCGGAGCGCCATGGTCATAGCCTCCACGGCGAGCAGCGGGGCCACATTGCGGTCGAGGGCGTCCCGGCAGGCGCCGATGGCCTCGATACGGCGGAGCGTGGCCTCCGGGGAGCTGCCGCGGGCGAGCCGTTCCAGGGCGTCCTCGGCGTCCGCGTTGGCGATCGCCACCCGGGAGCCGAGCTGGAGGGCGAGGACGTCCCGGTAGAACGCGGTGAGGTCGGTCAGGGCCAGGTCGAGGCTGTCGCGCTGGGTCCGGGTGCGGCGGCGCTTCTGCCGGTCCTCCAGGTCCTTCATGACGCCCGCGGTGCCGCGGGGCATGCGGCCGCCCTGGGAGGCGCCCATCGCCGCCTTCAGCTCCTCGGTCTCCTTGCCGTCCATCTCCTCGGCGAGCTGCTTGGCGTCGTCGGCCGCCGCGTCGACGAGCTCCTGGGCCGCCTTGAGACAGCCGCCGATGTCGTCGATCCGCAGGGGCAGCTTCAGCACGGCGGCCCGGCGCGCGCGGGCGGCCGGGTCGGTGGCGAGGCGGCGGGCCCGGTCGACATGGCCCTGGGTGGCCCGGGCGGCGGCCATCGCGGCGGCCGGCTCGACGCCCTCCCTGCGCACGAGCATGTCGGCGACGGCCTCCACGGAGGGAGTGCTCAGGTTCAGGTGGCGGCAGCGGGAGCGGATCGTCGGCAGGACGTCCTCGATGGACGGCGCGCACAGCAGCCAGACGGTGCGGGGGGCGGGCTCCTCCACGGCCTTGAGGACCGCGTTGGCCGACTTCTCGTTCAGCCGCTCGGCGTCCTCGACGAGGATGACCTGCCAGCGGCCGTTCGCCGGCGAGGTGAAGGACTTCCGGACGGTGTCCCGCATGTCGTCGGCGAGGATCTGGGTGCCGACGGCGGCCACCGAGCTGACGTCGGCGTGGGTGCCGATGAGCGCCGTGTGACACCCCTCGCAGAAGCCGCAGCCCGGCGCTCCGCCGAGGGCCCGGTCCGGGCTGACGCACTGCAGGGCGGCGGCGAAGGCCCGCGCCGCCTGGTTGCGGCCCGCCCCCGGGGGGCCCGTGAACAGCCAGGCGTGCGTCATCTTCGACGCCTCGGGCGGCGGGGCGTCGGTGGCGACAGCGGTGACCAGGGCGTCGGCGTCCCGAGCGGCGGCCGCGAGCTGCTCGCTCACCCGCTCCTGGCCGACCAGGTCGTCCCATACGGTCATGGGTCACGCCGCCCTTTCGTTGCTACCGGTGCTGTGGGGTCCATTGTGCGGGCCGGCACTGACAACGGTCCGGACGGCTGCATGTCGACCGCGGGCCGGTGGGGGCTGGTCGCGCAGTTCCCCGCGCCCCTCACAGGTGGGTGCAGCAAACGTCGGCCCGACTGCACCCCCCTGGAACGACCCCTACCGCCCCCGACGCCGGCCCCGGCCCTCGCCGTACCCCTCGTCGTGCGGGCCGAGCAACCCGCCCGCCAACGTCGGCAGT
>NZ_LJBR01000609.1 GCF_001282115.1 Streptomyces sp. NRRL B-24085
CAGATGTCCCTCCCGCGCGTGGAACTGCCGTGCTGCGGCCATGTTCCGCTCCCACAGCTCATCCTGCGAGCGCCGCACCGGCCCGACCACCTCGCCCTCCGCAGGCGGCTCGATGTCGAGCATCTCCACCAAGAACCGCTGTGCCGACGCCAGCCGGTCCCACACGGCCCGCTGCGCGACCACCCACGCTCCGAGGTCTTCGCCCTGCACGATCACCTCGCCGGACCCGCCCGGAAGAACGCCCCCGGCCTGCACGTGGGCGCAGGCGCGCCCGTCCCGTGACGAGCACGGGCATCGGCGCTCCACGCATGACGGCGGAACCCCGTAGACGTCCTCACCGGTCCGTGTGGCCGCCTGGCACGGGGCTGTTCCAGACGGCAGATCGCTGTTGGCTGGAGTCCCGTGTGCGTGCTGGCGTTCCCGCTGAGGGCGTTCTCGCCTCACACATCCCTGTCGTTTCGATGAGATTCGAAAGGATTGTGGCGCCACTAAGCGGCTTTCTACCCTGCACATGTCAGATGCCGAAGCATCATAAATCTGCGCGAAAGGGCGTCATGAGCCTCAGCAGAAAGATCAACCTCGGACTCGCCGCGAGCCTCCTGGCCATTGGAGCGACGCTCGGCACGGCGCAGGCGTCCGAAGCTGCGCCCACAGCTCTCTCCTGCGCCTACGGGCACTTCTGCGGCGTAGACGATTTCGGTAACCGTTTCGACGTCTACAAGTGCGGCGTTCGCGTACCCATCGGTCTCTCCGGACCCGGTGAGATGTTCAACAACCAGACGCCTGGAACGTACGCAGAGTGGTTCTACGCCAACGGAAACTGGGCTGGCACGATCAAATCGGGAGCGCACGCATACATCGACTGGACCCCCATCTGGTGGGTGCAACCCTGCTAACCCGATACCCCGCTTCGATCGGCCTGGGGCCCGTCACCTTCGTCGACGGGCCCCTACCGCTGGAGCTGGCCAAGGGGCGGAAGTCACCAGCGCATGCCAAGGGCGTCGAGCTCGGCGCGCCGTCCCGGGCTCAGTTTGGCGGCCCTCCGCCGCACGTTATCGACCCATGCCCCCAATTTCATGGCCTCCTCTTGTGTGGCGTAGCTGTTACGCCTGCTCGGCGGACGTGTCAGAGCAGCGGAATAGAGTCGCCGTCCCGGCTGGGTGGCCCGGCCGTCGAGGGGGAGTCGGCGTGCACGTGCGCAGGTGGTCCAGGTACACGAAGGATGAGAAGCAGAGGCTCGGGCGGGGCCTTGAAACGGTTCTCAGGGAATGGGGTGCTCCGGACGCGGAAGCGTTTCTTGCCGAGGGTGACGGTGGTGTACTCATTGAGGTTCCTGCCCCGCCATACCAAGGAGACCTGGACCGCTACGGTCGCGCGCCCATCAAGATACGAAACGGCTGGGCCCACGAAGCAGTTCGAGGGATCCGGCTTCTCGCCGAGCGGGTCGGCATCGATCTGACCTGTCACGGCGAGCACAGTAAGTACGGTGCTGGACATGGCCACGCCTTCGACCCGCTCCCTGTGTCCGGGTTCGTGCACATCACGGTCCCGTGGGCGGACGCCGATCACCTTCTAGCCGCCCTCGCGGGTGTGGCGTCGATCGTCCCAGTGGAAGAGTCGCAGCCAGACCCAGTTGCGGTCGAGGCGCGCGCGAGCGAGGTCTACGAATCGGCCGAGGTGATTGTCTGCATGGAGGCGGTCACTTCTGCAGGAATTGCTCTGGCGCAGGCCGTGACGGCTCTGCGGGCTGTTGCGCGTGACGTAGGCGTCGAAACGTACGCCGCTTCACGGCACCGTCTGAGGAGCGTCCGTGCCGCTGTTTCGCAGAACGCCGACCGTCGCATTCCCGGCCCCGATATATACGATCCTTTCTGGGACGACCCTGTCGGCAGATACCTCATCCAGGTCAACTACCACCTGGCCGGCCTGCGAGGTATCGAGACGTCGCGACTCCGGGGCATCGTCGAGGCGAGCTGGGAGGATCACGATCACGAGGATGGCGAGTACACGCTAAACGAGGCGCATATGGCAGAGGCGATCGTGCGATTCGAGCCGGGCGTCGACTATGACCGCTTCCGCGCCTATATGCGTGTGATGCGTGTGCACGCGACCGAGCGGAACTACACGGAAGCGTGTGAACCCTCTCTTCGGGCTGAGCGCGAGGCTGCTGAGCGGGCTGAGCGCGAGGCTGCCATACAGAAACAGAAGGCCGACCGGGAGGAACGGGCCCGAGCGCAGGAAGCGCGCGCAGCAGCAGCAGCCGAGCGGAAGGCCAGGACAGGCCAAGCCGCCAAAGCCGGGTCCGTCAAACCGAAGGATGTGTTCTACGTCGTGACCGGCACCGACCGGGTGACTGGCAAGCCGGGGGTCAAGTTCGGCATCAGCAACGGGGACGGAGAGGTCCGGCTGTCGCGGCATGCCCGTGACGGCTACAACACCCGACATCGGCTCTTCACCGGCCTTCCTGAGGGAGTTGCCCGAGAGGCGGAGAACGGGATGCTGGCGCGCCTCAAGGGCGCGGGTCACAGGCCGCTGCACGGACGCGAGTACTACCCGCAGGCTGCCCTTGGACTGATTTTGGACTCGCTCGATGGGGACCTGACTCCTGCTGCTGACTCCGTGGACAAGGAAGTAAAGGCATTGACCGGCTGACTGCGCGCACCAACAGCAGGTGGGAGATCGGCCATTGCCGACCAGCCCCGGCTCTCGGTCGATGTGCTGGTTTGGTGTCGGTGACGGCTGGTCAGGTCGGTGTGTTTTCGCTGGTGGGGTGCTGGGGAAGGGCAGCGTCACTGCCGCGGGGCGGTGTCTGCAGGGGGCGCGGCTGTCATGGGGCGATACACCCCGCTCCGCTCCACTGTCTTGAGAACGGCACTTCTGATCCTTCCGAGCGCTGCGCGGCGGCACGGTGGCCGGTGTCGGTGTCTGCCGGGACGAAGGGGGTGGGGT
>NZ_LJBR01000061.1 GCF_001282115.1 Streptomyces sp. NRRL B-24085
ACCTCCGGGGCCGGGGGCGAAGAGGGCGCCTGCGGGGTCGCGGTCGCCCCCGTCCGTACGGTGCGAAGCGAGGCGGGCGTCTCCGCGGCCCACGCCGGCGCCTTCGTCCCGGCGACCTGGGCCAGCACCTCGGCGGCCTCCTCCGCCGTCGGCCGGGCCTCCGGCTCGGGGGCGAGGAGCCCCTCCAGAAGAGAGCCGAGGGGACCGGCGGCCAGGGGACCGGAATCGAGGAGACCGGTCGCGTCGCCCGCCACGGCCGAGCGCAGCAGCGCACCCAGCGACCACAGGTCGGAGGCGGGCCCCGCGCCCCGCCCCGAGCCGCACTCCGGCGCGACGAACCCGACGGCGGCCTCCCCGGCGTCACCCCGCCCGGCGGCGCCGATGCCGAAGTCCGTCACGACGACCCGCTCGCCGTCGGCTCCGAGGAGCACGTTGGACGGCTTGAGGTCCCGGTGGACGATGCCGACGCGGTGCGCGGCGTGCAGCGCGCCGAGGACGGCGAGCCCGATCCGGGCGGCCTCGGCGTCGGCCAGCGGCCCCCGCCCGGCGAGAGCGGCCTCCAGTGACTCGCCCTCCACCAACTCCATGACGATCCAGGGCAGTTCGTCCTCAAGGAGTACGTCGTGGATGGTGACGGCCGCCGGATGGTCGACCTGTGCCGCGGCCCGCGCCTCGTGCGGCAGCCGGTGCACGGCCCGCCGCCGCTCCTCGTCCTGCGGATCCCCGGTCAAGCGGGGCTCCTTGACGGCGACGTACCGCTCGTCCTGCTCGTCCCGGGCCCGCCACACCGTGCCGCCCGGGCCGGCCCCGACCCGCTCGACGAGCCGGTACCGCCCACCGATCAGACGTCCGTCGGGCGGGAGTTCGCCGTCTTCACTCATGGCACATGAGTACCGTGCGCGTCATGCCCTTGTCTAAGCGGCAAGCTCAAGCACCGGACTCCGGCCGGCGCAGCCGGATGAGGGAGCCGGTGCTCCGGGGTTCGGCGGGCATCCGGACGACGGTCCCCTGGAAGGTGGCGTAGGGCCACTCCTCGGTGCTGCCGGGTTCCGCGCCGGCGCCCGTCACGATGCCGCGCAGGATCCATCCCGGCCCGTCGTGGCCCAGCACCCGCGCGGTCTGACGGTCCTTGCCGGGAGGTCCCTGGATCCGCACGACGGACTGGAGTTCGCGACCCGCCGGACCGACGTGTTCCTCCGCGGAACCGCCCCCTCGGCGGAACGCACGGGCCAGATCCTCCCGAACGGTCGCCCAGCAGGTGTCTCCGAGCGCGCGGAACGCCTGGAGCTGGATCGCGGTCCGGCCGCGGAAGAGGGTGACGCCGACGAGGGAGCGTTGGTCCCCCCGCAACGACATGAGCTCGGTCTTCAGCCCGGGCTCCGTCGGCACCAACAGACCACCGAGATCGACCAGTTCGACATCGCGGGGCCGACGGTCGTCGCTCTCGTCCCACGGCCCGACGGCGAGGCAGCTCTCCTCCGCGGCCTCCAGCAGGGCCTCCACCTCTTCCTCGGCCAGCGACTCCTCGACGATCACGGAGACCAGCACCTCCAGCAGCCGGTCGAGGGTGATCAGGTCGCGCCGTGAGGTCTCCGGAGCGGCCGTGGCGTCCCCGAGCAGGGTCC
The DNA here is from genome assembly GCF_001282115.1 of Streptomyces sp. NRRL B-24085. Classification (GTDB taxonomy): domain Bacteria; phylum Actinomycetota; class Actinomycetes; order Streptomycetales; family Streptomycetaceae; genus Streptomyces. The sequence continues at coordinate 1,626 of NZ_LJBR01000061.1, forward strand.
TGAGCATCAACCCCGCGTTTTCCGCGTCCAGCCCGGGCACCGGACGGCTGAGATCGTCCCGGCCGTCCTCCTCACGAAGTGAGCCGGTACTGGATGACAACGGCACGCGCCGCACTGCTTGCGTCACCCATGTCGTCACCTTCTGAATATCTGGGTCAGTACTGAACGCGCCCCGTGTCGCCATGGCCGAGCGGGACCGGCCGGGCGGCGGTCAGGGAGAGCCGTCGCCAGGCCAGGAACCTCTCTCAGACGTCGATGCCGCCCCCTCGCAGTGCCCCGAGCTGGTCGCCGGTGACCACACCGGCGAAGGTGTGCAGGTCGTCGACCTCGCCCGCGAGGTAGTCGGTGCCACCGTCCGCGGCGAGAGCGCGGCCGACCTGAAGGTCACCGGCGGGTGCCCAGGTGTCGAGCCCCGTCACACTCGCTGTGTCGGCGGCGTAGGCATCGCCGGTGTACAGCCGCAGTTGATCGGTGCTCTCGTCGTAGACCACCGCCAGGCTCTGGTCGCCCGCGGGCACGGTCAGGTCGAGCGGCGCGCTGACCGTCGTGGTCGGCGCGCCGGCCCGGTCCTCGTGAGCCACCACGGCCTGCCAGGTTCGCGAGGCGGCGTCATAGCGCAGGGTGAACAGGTCGGTGTGCTCACCCGGCTGGGACAGCACGGTCATGTCACGGGCGGGGTTGTCCTCAGTCAGCCGGACATGCACGGCCACGGAGAAGCCCGCGTCGGTCGGGGTGAGCGCGGTCGGCGTGGTGGCGTAATCACCGTCGCCGTCGAGCAGCAGGTCGCCGTCGCCCACCATCGGGTAGGTCACCGGTGTGCAGTCGGGGTTCCAGGGGCAGTCGTCCGTGGCTGCGTAGATCGAGGCGTCGCCTACCAGGGTCAGCGGCGCACCGCCCGCGTACGCCGGGCTCTTCCCGTCGGTCGCCGACTCCAGGTCCCAGTAGCCGAGACGCTGGGTTCTGCGAGTCGCCGCCGCGGTGATCTCGCCCGGCACGAACACGCGGTCCCAGACGTTCACATCGGTGAGCAGTCCGTTCCAGTGGCCGCCGTCGCCGTCCGCGCCCAGCCGCAGCGCGCCGGTGCCGCCCGGGGCGACAGCACCTACGACCGTGCTCACGGGCACCCCGTCGACATACAGGCTCGCCGTCTTCTGCTCGGCGTCGTAGACACCGGTGAGGTGCGCCCACTCGCCCTCCTCCGGGACGCCGCCTGTCACGCGGATCGTGTCGCCACCGTCAGGGTTGGGGAGTTCGAAGAGGTAGGCCGAGGCACCGACCGTGCCCAGCGAGAACCCCGAGTGGCTGACGGCGGTCGTGGACTCGTCGAGGTGGTTCGGGCGCACCCAGGCGTCGACCGAGAAGGTCCGGGAGAGGTCCGCCGAGGTGTCGAGGCTCGCGTACGCCCCGTCCGTCCCGTCGAAAGAGGCTGCCGAGGCCACGGCAGTGCCGGAGGGCCCCGGGGCGCCAAGGCCGACACCGGGGCCGCTGACCGCGCCGGACTGGCTGTCGGGGTCCCAGTGGGTGAGGGCCGCACGCCCCTCCTGGACCAGGATGTGGTGGATGGTCCTGGCGCTGACGTGGCCCGTGGAGTCGACCGCCTCGACCTGGAGGTAGGTGGGCCCCACCCTCTCCGGCATCCAGCCCAACGAGACAGCCGCGCCGGGCTCGGGCGCCCTGAGGATCCGCGTCGTACTTCCGAGCCCTGTGTAGCGGTACTCCACCACATCGTCAGACGCCGAATCGATCATGAACGTTCCGTAATGGCCGACGCCGTCATGCCAGTTGTCGTCGTCCGGGTACTCCGCCGACGTGACGACGGGAGCAGCGGGCGCCTCGTCGTCCGCGGCCGCAGCCACGCCCCCTGCCCCGCCGACGGCGAGCAGGGCGGCAGCGCCTGCCGTCACCGCACGCTTCCACACGTACTGTCCCACGATCCCTCCCCAAGATCGGGCCCCGTTGGCCCCAGAGGAGAATGACCTTAACTTCCGCCACTGACAACGGAATTGCCGCGCGAGCGCACCGCCGTCAGAGCCGATCCACCCCCAGATTCGCGATGGCCGTCCGCGCCACCTCCCGCCCCCTCTCCGTGAAGTCCCCCTTGCCCGGATAGCTGACGGTGAGCTTGTACATGTCGCCGGTGGTGGTCCGGTAGTAGAAGATCTGGAGTTCGCGCGGGCGGGGGTGCTGGCTGTCGGTGGTGGTGTAGGTGACGGTGTTCTTGGCGGCCTTGCGGCCCTGGTACGTCTGGTCCTCGGGCCGGGTCGTCGCGGTGTCCGGCATGCTGAGGTCGTACTCGCCGCTCTCCTTGAACCTGCTGTCGTCGTCGTACATCTCGGCCGCCGCGGAGCCCGCGATGTTGTTCGCGGTGTCCTCTGCCCTGCGCTCCAGGCGCAGGTCGATCCAGATGCCGCCGCTGTGGTCGGTGTACGTGATCCAGTGAGTCTTGTCCGTCTTCCGGTCGGGCGTGGTGGGCTGGTAGTCCTCCGGCACCGCGAGCGTCGCGGCCACGTCCTTGGTGTGCTTCTTCGTCCAGTCGTCCGGCAGCGGCCCCGCGAAGGGGTCCGCGATCACCAGGTACGCCGCCGCCGCGGCCGCGACGACCGCCGCGCCGAGCCCGATCCACGCCCTGCGGCCCAGCCGGAGCCCGCCTGCCGCCGGCACCTCCACGGTCCGCACGATCTGGGTGGGCTCCGGGACGGGCGGGTGGGCGGTGGCCTCCAGGAGCGCCCTGACCTGCGCGGCGTTCGGGCGGCGCGCCGGGTCCTTCTGGAGGAGGCCGTTGATGGCGTCGGCGAGCGGACCGTGCGCGGCGGCGGGCGGTGCGGGCGTGGCGTTGAGGACGGACTGGAGGGTCGCGGGCGTGTTGCTGCGGCGGAACGGCGAGACGCCCTCCGTCGCCGCGTACAGGACCACGCCGAGGGACCACAGGTCGGAGGCGGGACCGGGACGCTGGCCCAGCACGCGCTCGGGGGCGATGAACTCGGGTGAGCCGACGAAGCCGCCGGTGTCGGTCAGACTGGTCTCGCCCTCGATCTGGGCGATGCCGAAGTCGGTGAGGACGACCCGGTCGTGCCGGCCGAGCAGGACGTTGTCCGGTTTCACATCCCTGTGCAGGATGCCGGCCGCGTGCGCGGCCTCCAGCGCCCCGAGCACCTCAAGGCCGATTTTCGCCGCTTCCCGCGCCCCGAGCGTGCCCTCCTGCAACGCGTCACCCAGGGAACGGCCCTGCACCAGCTCCATCACGATCCACGGACGGCCGTCCACGACCGCCACGTCGTGCACGTTCACGACGGCGGGGTGGTCGAGCCGGGCGGCGGCCCGGGCCTCCCGCCGCATCCGCTCGAAGGCGTTGCCCCGTTCGCGTTCGGGAAGATGATCCGGGACGCGGGGTTCCTTGACGGCCACCTCACGGTCCACCGTCTCGTCCTTGGCCCGCCACACCGTGCCCATGCCACCGTGCCCGAGCTTGGCGAGCAGCCGGTAGCGGCCCGCGATGAGCCGGCCGACCCCCGGCTCCGACTGACGGGGCCTGGGAGGTTGCAGTACATAACTCGTCGTCTCGTCGGACTCGTGGCCGACTCCCCCGCTGCTGCTCATGGTTCATCCATATCGCGCCAGGCACGCGGGCATCCAGAGGTGACGCGTTCCGGTCACACACCCGTGACGTATCCCTACCGCGTCGTGAACGTGTCGACGGCCACGTCGAAGTGCTCCCTGGCCTCCTGCGCCTTCCCGACCGGCGCCGACACCCAGACGTCGTACAGCCGTCCGTTCTCCTCCCAGCACACGTCGTAGGTGTGCCGGGCGCCCTCGGCCGCGCTGAAGCCGTCCCAGGTGAACTCCCAGAAGGCGGCGGGGTGTCCGCGGTGCGTGACCGGGACGACCCGCCCGTCGCGGTAGCCGGGGTTGGCCTCTGGCCCCTTGGCGGCCGCGCGCCGCATCACGCCCAGCGGGCCCCCGGGTTGCGGGTCGGTGACCTTGACGCCGAGCCGGAAGGTGTCCCCGGACGACAGGTAGAAGACCCGCTCCCCCTGCGGCTCGCGCCTGAATCCGTCGGGTACGGCGAGCGCGTACCCGGCGGGGTCCTCGACGGCGTGGTACCCGGAGGGGGCGGCGGGCAGGGTCCCGGTGGGCGTGGGCAACGCCGTCCCGGTGGTGCCGCTCGCGGGCGCCCCGGGCGCCGAACTGACCGTGGCCGTACGGCCGTCGCGCCCGCCCCGGTCCAGCAGCAGCACCGCCGCCGACACGCCCGCCCCCACCAGCACGGCGGCCAGCAGCGCCACCGCGAGCACGCCCCGCCTCGACCGCGCCGGCGCCCTGAGCCCGGAGCTCGTCGACCGCTCCGGCGCCGGGGACCGTCGTAGCGGGAGGTCCCGCTGGGTCGGTGTGCGGGCCCGTTCCGACACCGAGCGCGGAGGCGTGCGGCCCGTCTCCAGGTAGGTCCGCAGCATGCGCTCGGCCGCCACCGCGTCCAGCCGCCGTTCGGGATCCCGCTCCAGCAGGCCCCGTACGACCGGAAGGAGGGGCGCGGCCTGCGCGGGCGGCCGGATCTCGTCGATGACGACGGCGTGCAGGATGCCGCCCAACGAGTCGCGGCGGAACGGCGATTCGCCGCTCAGGGCCGTGCACAGCAGTGCGCCCAGGGACCACAGGTCGGCCTCCGGGCCGGTGCCGGCCCCGGACATCCGCTCGGGCGCGGTGTACTCGGGCGAGCCGACGAAGGAGCCGGTCTCGGTGAGGGTGGTGGCGCCCGCGACCTGGGCGATGCCGAAGTCGGTGAGGACGACCCGCCCGGTGCCGGACTCGACGAGGACGTTGGCGGGCTTGATGTCCCGGTGCAGCACCCCGGCGGCGTGGGCGGCGCGCAGGGCGCTCAGCAGGTCTGCGCCGATCCGCGCGGCCTCGGCGGCGTCGACCGGGCCGTGCGCGGAGATCCGGTCGGCGAGGGAGCCGCCGTCGATCAACTCCATGACGATGTACGGCCGTTCGTCCTGCTCGACGACGTCGTGGACCACCACGATGTGCGGGTGGCTCAGCCGCGCGACGGCGCCGGCCTCGCGCAGGGTGCGGTCCCGCTGGAGCCGGGCGTCCTCGGCGGAGAGCGTCTCGTCGAGGGGGATCTCCTTGACGGCGACCTGCCGGCCAAGCAGTTGGTCGGTCGCCCGCCACACCACGCCCATGCCGCCGCGCCCGATCCTCGCCTCCAGGCGGTAACGGCCCGCGATCACACGGAAGGTGTCCCCCTCGGTCCCCATGCGCCCCATCATGCCGCAGCGGACGGATGCCCTCCGGGGCGGTGACCGGCCAACTCCGTCAGGCGCTCGACTCCCTCCAGTTCTGGAGCACCTTCGTGAACTGCTTGCTGGTGGTCGGCCAGCTCTCGGCGGGCGCCGACATGTAGATCGCGTACTCGACGCCGTCCCGGGACATGTATGTCTCCTCCACGGCCCGGCGCGGGCCGGGGAAGGCGATGTCCTTGGCCAGCGCGGTCCAGGTGTACTCCCACCGGGCGCCCGGGCGGTCCCGGTAGGTGTTCTCGGCCATGCTCACCCGGTGGTAGTCCTTGAGCCCGTCGATCTGCTGCTCCAGGTCGAGCTGGTGCTCGTAGGGGTCGCTGAAGTCCGGTGAGGTGTCGACGGCGATCCGGATGAAGTGCTTGCCCTGGTCCGGCGAGTAGTCGATCTGGGTCAGCCCGTGGGCGGGGGTCCCGAAGACCGAGCGCTCCCAGCCCTCGGGGAGGTACACGCTGAAGCCCACGGGGTCGTCGTACCGCTTCCAGCCGTCGTCCGCCCGCTTGCTCGGGGTGGGGCTCGGGGAGACGTCCGACGAACCGCCGGTCTCCCTCCCCTGGTCCCAGGTCTGCAGCGCGACCACGGTCCCGGCGCTGACGACCGCGGCGAGCGCGACCACGAGCGCGAAGGAACGCAGCCGGCGGCGCCTGGGCGGGCCGGCCGGGGCGGCGCCGGTGTGCTGCGGGCCCCCGACGACGGTGGGCCCGTGGGCGTACGGGCCGCCCGAGTGGTACGCCGGACCCGGACCCGAGGCGTACGACGGCCCGGTGGCCGACGGGTACGACGTACCGCTGACCGGTGTGCCCGCGGTCGGTGCGCCGAGCCCAGGATGCGACCCGCTGGGGGACCCACCGTGGGCACCACTGTGCGTCCCCGACTCGTATTGCGGGCCCACATGTTGCGTCGGCACATACGCCTGGGCCGCGCTCGGCCGCCGCCCCTCCGCCGCCTCGGCGAGCATCTGCTCGGCCTCGGCCGCGTCGGGCCGCACGGCGGGGTCCTTGTGCAGCAGGGCGGCGATGACGGGCCCGAGCGGACCGGCGTGGCGCGGCTCGGCGGGTTCCTCGTCGACGACGGCCTGCATGGTGGTCAGCGGGGTCGTACGGCGGAACGGCGACCGTCCCTCCACCGCCGTGTACAGCGTGGCACCGAGCGCCCACAGGTCCGCGGACGGGCCGGGATCGGCGCCGCGGACCCGCTCGGGGGCGAGGTAGTCGACCGAGCCGACGACCTCTCCGGTACGGGTGATGGTGGTGTCGCCCTCGATCTGGGCGATCCCGAAGTCGGTGAGCAGGACCCGGCGGTCCCGCGCGAGGAGGACGTTGCCGGGTTTCACATCCCGGTGCAGGACGCCGGCGGAGTGCGCGGCGCGCAGGGCCCGCAGCACCCACAGCCCGATCCGGGCCGCCTCCCGCGCCTCGATGCGGCCGTCCTCCTTGACGGCGTCGGCCAGCGAGCGGCCCTCGACCAGCTCCATCACGATCCAGGGCCGGTTGTCGTGGTCGAGCACGTCGTGCACGGTGACGACGGCCGAGTGGTTGATCCGGGCGGCCGCGCGTGCCTCGGCGCGGGTGCGGGCGAGCAGTACGGCCTGGTCGCTCTCGGAAACGTAGAGCGCCGCGGTCAGCTCCTTGATCGCCACGGCCCGGTGCAGCACCTCGTCGTGGGCGCGCCAGACGCGGCCCATGCCGCCCTTGCCTATCGGGTCGGCGAGCCGGTAGCGCCCCGCGAGGAGCAGGCCCTGCATCTGATTCACGTTTCCCCGCAATGCTCTTGACCCAGTCAGACTAAGGACCGGCCCGCGCCGAGGGGAACCAGGGGGGCGTCAAGGAGACCTCACTGTGACGGTTGTCGCTTCCGCGAAGCAGGAGTGAACCCGGGCCGCCTGAACGGCGTCCGTCAGCCCGTCACCTGGTACGTGGCCGACGCCTGCTCGTACAGCCGGGTCACCTCGTCCCGCTCCGCCTCCGGCCCGCGCACCTGCACCACGTGGTACTTCTGGCCGATCAGGATCGCCAGGTTGCGCACGTACAGCTCGCGCCCGTCGTCGCCGGTCCAGGTGAACTGTCCCTCGGCCATGCTCCTGGAGCCCACCTGGATCGACTTGAGCCCGGTGGCGGTGGCCCAGCTCGAGTCGCGGTACGGCTGGAGCTCGGGTTCCTTCTCCCGCTGGTAGACCATCGGATCCCCGCCGTCGGCGGCCGAGGTGTCCCGCCCGGGTACGACGATCAGCTCGAAGTTGCCCTGGGAGTACACCACTTGGCCGCGGCCGTTGCGCGGACTGCGGTCCCAGCCGTTGGCCACGGCGACCGCGAAGCCCTCGGCGTCCTTGCGCAGGGTGAAGCCGTCGGCGACCTCGGGCCCGGCGGTCTGCGTCTCGGCGGCACCGCTGGACTCGGACGCCCGGGGGCTCGTCTGCTCGGGCCGCGGTTCACCGCTGGGCTCCGGGGACTGCTCGGGACCGGCCTGGCTGGTGGCACCCGTGCGCTCGGCGGCGCCCTCGTCGCGGCCCGCCTTCGGCATGAAGTACATGGCGTACGCGATCGCCGCGGCCATCACCAGCAGGATGAGCAGCAGCAGATTGCGGCCGAGGCGACGCGGTGAGGGCGCGGCCTCCCCCCGGGCCCGCTTGTGCCGGCCGTGCGTCGCGGGCAGCCCGGCACGCCGCCTGCGCACCAACTCGCCCCGGCGGCGCACGATCGGCAGCCGGCTCGCGTCCACGGGCGGGGCGGCGACGACATGGGCGCCGGCCTCCGGCTCGGGCGCGGACCGCACCAGTGAGCGCAGCCAGCCGCGCAGTTCCTCGAACTCCAGCCGCTCGGTGGGGTCCTGCCGCAGCAGCGACTCCACGACCGGCCGCAGCGGTCCGCACTCCTCCGCGAAGGCGGGCGGCTCGGCGCACACCAACTGCACCAGCTCGGCGGTCGACTCCTCGGGATAGGGCGCATGCCCCTGGACCGCCCGGAACAGCAACGCCCCGAGGGCCCACAGGTCGGTCGCGGGCCCGATGGGCGCGGCGAGCTGCCAGTTCTCGTGCACCGGCCCGGCCTGCTCCGGTGCCCACCGCTCGGTGACGGGCCCCACCACGGCCATCCGGGCCTGCCGTGCCCGCTCGGCGGCCAGCGCGGTGGCGGGCCCGCGACGGGCGGGGGCGTCACTCGGCGGGAGGTCCTCCCAGCGGGCGGGCGCGGGCACCTGATCGGCGGGGGGCACGGCGTCGAGGGCGGGAACCGCGTCCACGGGCGCCGCACCCGCACCGCGCGGCACGGCCCCGTGCCACGGGGTGGGGCGCACGCCGTAGGGATCGGCGATCCGCCCGGGCACCCCGGCACCCGGCGCCTGCTCGACACCGTCCCCCGTCGGATACGGGGGCTGCGCAGGACCGTCGGCCGAGGGATACGGCGACTGCGGCACCCCGCTCCCCGCCGGATACCGCGGCTGCTCCAGCCCGTGGCCCGTCGGATACGGCGGCTGCGCCAGGCCGTTGGGCGGTACGGCGGGGGCGGTGCCCCGCGTGCGTGCGGCGGGGTCGTCCTCGGGTGCCGGGCGGGCTCCGGGCAGGGCGGCCCTGCCGTTCTGCGCCTCCTGGACCCGGGCCGCGGCCCGTGCGCCCGCGCGGTACGCGGCGATCGCCCCGGCCCGCGCCGCGCGGACGTCCGTACCGCCGTCGGGTTCCCTGCGGACGAGCTCGGCCGACGCCCCGGTCCCGGTGACCGCCTCCACGCCGGCGCCGGGCAGCCCACGGGCCTCCCGCGCCTCGATCGCGGCCCGCCGGGCAGCCTCGGGGTCACCGCCACCGAAGCTGACCGCACCGACCGGACCCGGTCCGGTGCTCCGGGCGCCCGGTCCGAAGGCCGCACCGGTGCCGCCGTTCCCGGCAGCCGTACGAGCGCCGGCCGCACCGCCGGGCAGCCCGGAGCCGCCGGCCCGGCCCGCGGAGCCGAGCCCGCCGGCCGGGCCCGTCGACTGCCCGGGGACCGGACGTGCACCGGGTGCCCCGCGTCCGTCGGCCCCGCCGCCCGGACGATCCTGCGCCCCGGCCCCGAACTCCCCGTCCGCGGCGCCCCATTCACCCGCCTCGGCCGGCACCGGGTCGTAGCCGCACAGTGCCTCCTCGGCCGCGCCGACCGCGAGGCCGGTCAGCATGACCCGGCCGTCGTCGCAGACCAGCACGGTGCGGGCGGTGATGTTGCGGTGCACCCAGCCGTGCGCGTGCAGCACTCGCAGGGCCATGAGCACGTCCGAGGCGACCTCGGCCGCCCGGTACGGCGTCAGCGGCTTCTCGGCGAGCAGTGCCGCCAACGGCCGCGCGGCCACCAACTCGCTGACGATCCACAGCGAACCGCCCTCGGCGAACACGTCGAAGACCTGGTCGAGGCGCGGATGGTCCGGGATCCGGGCGGCGGCCTGCGCGGCCTCGACGGCCCGCCGCACGGCGGGTTCGGTGGGCCGGCGCGCACCACGGCGTCCCGGTGTCCGCCGCGCGCCCTGCGGTTCCCGGGCCGTGAACCCGTCGGGCAGCCCCTCCGCGTCGAGCACCTCGGCCTCGACGACCTCGGGCAACGGGACCTGCCTGACGAGGACTTCCTGTCCGCTGTAGGTGTCGAAGGCGCGGGTCTCGGTGAGTTCGTACTCGTCGGACGGGGGCAACGGCAGGCGGTAGCGGTCGGCGAGCACCCGACCCGCATAGTCGTCCACGTTGCCTCCCCCGGCCGCCCGGTTGGTCAATTCCGTTCGCCTAGTGGCCCGTTCCGCACCCGAACCCGGCTGCGGACGGTCCACGAACACTCACGATACGTGCCGGAGGCAACCCGCAAAGAGGGGATTCCATATCTCAGGGCCCAAACACATGACCGTTTACCGCACGGCGCTTCACGACTTCGGTTCGAAGGTGCGAGTGAGTGTCTGCCATGTGTCCTTGCGCAGTTCAGTGCCCCAGTTCGCGGCTTTCGCGGTGTACATCAGCCCATATCCGAGATGGTCGTTGACGACGAATCCCCGGTCGACGGACCGGTACTTCGTCCCGCTCTCCACATAGGTGAACTCCCAGTCGGCCGTGTTCCAGCCCCGGTAGTCCACCTCCGCTATTCGGATCCTGGTGTACTGCGAGCGGCGCATGCCCTGCTCCTGGTTCTCCCAGTCCGCCACCGGGTCACCCTTGGGCGCGCTGGTCCAGCCGACGAGCAGCTTCTGCCCGTCGGGCCCGGTGAACCGGTCGCCCGCGGAGCTGCTCGTCTGGAACTTCCACCCCGCGGGCAGCCCGATCGAATACCCCTGGCTCCCCTGGTGCGTCGAGGCCACCGCGCCCTCGCCGGAGGAGTTCCCCGAGCCGGAGGACCCCTCCGAACTCCGGCCGCTCTCCTCCGTGCTCGGCGTGTTCGAGGACCCCGCGCCCGGCTCCTGCGAAGCGGACCCGGTCGTGGACCCGTCGGTACGGGTGCCCCCGCTCTTGTCCTCCTTGGTGCCGGCGCTGCCGCTCGCGCTCGCCGTCGCCTTGGTGCCGCCCTTGGCCCCGTCACTGCCGTCGCCCCCGTCGAGCGTGAGGGCCAGCACGACACCAATGACCGCGAGCGCCAGGACCACCGCGATGATCACCAGCGTCCGCTTCGGCACCACGTCGGTCAGCGGCGCCCGGGGCACCGGCCTCGGCGCCAGGTCCGGCGGCGGCGTCATCACCGGCCACCCCGAACTCCGCCCGCCCGAGGCCGCGTCGGTCTGCCGGGTCTTCCCGTCCCGGACCCCGGCCGACCCGCTCGTAGCCGACTCCGCAGCCGGCGCCGAGGCCGCCCCCGACGCCGACGGCACGCTCGCGGTGCCCTTGCCCTGGGACGCGGTGGTCGCGGAGGAGGCCGGCGAGGCCGAGGCGGCCGGGGAGGCCGGAGTCGCCGAAGGCTCGGAACCCGGGGCGGGCACCTTCCCGCCACCCGAACCCGCTTCGCCCTGACCCGTCGCGCCCGAACCCGTCGCGCCCGAACCCGCCGTACCGCTGCCGGACTTGGCCCGGGACGCGGCCGCGGACGTCGCCGCCGCCCCGGCGGCCTTGCGCATGGAACGCAGCGCCCCGCGCAGCTTCTCCGCGCCCGCACGCTCCTGCGGCTGGGCCGGCAACGGCACCACCCGGGTCGCGTCGCCCGCCGGCTCCGGCTCGGCCTTCTTCGGGTCGGGCCCGTGGATCACCGCGGTGAGCATGGCCCGCGCGCGGCTGTCGTCGAGCCGCTGGGCGGGGTCCTTGGTGAGCAGGCCGTAGATGACGTCCTTGAGCGGACCCGCGTTCTTCGGCTCCTCCAGCGGCTCGGTCATCACCGCGGTGAGCGTCGCGATCGCGGAACCCTTGTCGTACGGCGGGGCGCCCTCGACCGCCGCGTACAGCAGCCCGCCGAGCGACCACAGGTCGGCCGCGGGGCCCGGCTTGTGCCCGCGGGCCCGCTCCGGCGAGATGTAGGAGGGCGCGCCGACGAGCATGCCGGTGGAGGTGATCGACGGGTCGCCCTCGACCTGGGCGATGCCGAAGTCGGTCAGCACCACCCGGCCGTCCTCGGAGATCAGCACGTTGGACGGCTTCACGTCCCGGTGCAGGATGCCCTCGCGGTGCGCGGACCTGAGCACGTCCAGGATCGCGAGGCCCACCTCCGCTGCGCGCTTGGGCTCCAGCAGCCCGTCCTCACGGATGACCTCGGCGAGCGACTTGCCCTCGACGAGCTCCATCACGATCCACGGCCGGTCGTCCTCGTCGACCACGTCGTACACGGTCACCGCGCTGGTGTTGCGGATCCGCGCGATGGCCTTGGCCTCCCGCAGCGTGCGCGTGATCAGCCGGCGCTTCTCGTCCTCGTCGATGCTGGACGGGAACCGGAGTTCCTTGACGGCCACCGTCCTGCCCAGGGTCTCGTCCTCGGCGCGCCACACCGTGCCCATGCCTCCGCGGCCGAGCACTCCTCCCAGCCGGTACCGCCCGGCGAGGAGACGCTCGCTCTCGTCCTGCCGGGATGCTCCCGCCCGCTCCGCGTCCGACATGCGTCCCCTCATGAACCCGCCCTGACAGAGCCTCCATTGTCCCTCACCCGACAAGTGCCCGACGCCTCAGGGTGCCCCTCACTTCGCCTCGCCCGCGGCGCGGCCCGGCGAGGCCGGCACACAGGTCCCGCCGGCCCACGGTCCCCCTCGACGCACAGTTCCCGCCCGCTCACAGCTTCCGCACCTCCCTCAGCCACCGACCGTCCTCCGCCCCCCTTCCGCCCACGGCCCCCGCGAGCCTCTCGACGCCACCGGCACGCGGCCTCCGTCACCACCGCACGCACCCTCCACAGATCCGCCTCACAGCCGGGTGCCGTCGCGGCTCCGCGGCCCTGCATGATGGCCCTGACAAGGGAGGACCCGCTATGCCGCCGCTTCGGGCGCTACTGGCGCTGCCGGTCTCCCTGGCCCTGCTCGCCCTGGCACCGGCTGCCTCCCCGGCTCCCGCGGCGACCCCGCCCACGGACGCGCTGCTGCCGCTGCTGGTCGCGCGGGGCGGTGCTCCCGCCGCGGCCCTCCTCGCCCGGGAGCGCGGCGGGACCCGCTACGCCGAGGCGGGCCCGGGAATCGCCCGCGCCGACCACTTCCGCGCCGGCAGCGTCACCAAGACCTTCATCGCGACGGTCGTCCTCCAACTGGCCGCGGAACACCGGCTGAAGCTGTCCGACACGGTGGAGCAGCACCTGCCCGGCCTGGTGCGCGGAACGGGCAACGACGGCCGCGCGCTGACCCTGCGCGCCCTGCTCACCCACACCAGCGGCCTGCGCGACTTCACCACCGACACCCGGGGCCTGATCCCCCTCACTCCCGTCCAGGCCGTCCGTGTCGCGCTCACCCACCCTCCGGCCGACCGCGGCCGCTACTCCTACTCGAACACCAACTACGTCGTGCTCGGCATGGTGATCCAGCAGGTCACCGGCGACTCCTACGCCACCGAGGCCGAACGGCGGATCATCGCCCCGCTGCGTCTGACGGGCACCTCCTTCCCCGGTTCGCGCACCTCCCTCCCCTCCCCGCACGGCCGTGCCTACACCGCCGCCGGGTCCGACGTCACCGCGCTCGACCCGCGGGTGGCCGGAGCCGCGGGCGAGCTGGTGAGCACCCTCGCCGACCTGGACCGCTTCTACGCGGCCCTGCTCGGGGGCCGGCTGCTGTCCCCGTACTGGCTGCACGAGATGACGGACACCCGCACCGCACACGGCCGGTACGGCATGGGGCTGTTCCCGGTACGGCTGCCGTGCGGCACGACGGTGTGGGGGCACAACGGCCGCATCACCGGCAGCTACGTGCGCACCGCGGCCACGGTCGGCGGCCGTCGCGTCCTCACCTTCCGCGTGAACACGACGGCGGTGGCGGACCCCGACCTCGAACCGGCCCTGCTCGCCGCCGAGTTCTGCCCCCGCACCTCGTAGAACGACCGGGTTCCGAACGGAGATCCCGGCTCACGACACTCGTTCGAGTGATGTCGGACGGGAGCCGAACCCGGAGTCCTCCGCGGACGAACCGCCGTGCGCTACAACGGCACGATGTCGGGCGCCCCCAACCGCGCTGCGTCCGCCGTCAGGTCGTCCGGCTGCCGCTGCGACTCGCGCTCCGCCTCCACCCGCTTCTCGTAGTGCTCGACCTCGCGCTCGATCTGGTCCTTGTCCCAGCCCAGCACCGGCGCCATCAACTCGGCGGCCTCCCGGGCGCAGCGCACGCCCCGGTCGAAGGTCTCGATGGAGATACGGGTGCGCCGGGTCAGCACGTCGTCCAGGTGCCGGGCGCCCTCGTGGGAGGCGGCGTAGACGACCTCGGCGCGCAGATAGTCCTCGGCCGCCTGCAACGGCTCGCCCAGTGTGGCGTCGGAGGCGATGAGTTCGAGGACCTCCTCCGCAAGGCTGCCGTACCGATTCAGCAGGTGCTCGACCCGGGCGACATGGAGCCCGGTGCGGGCCGCGGTCCGCGCCCGCGCGTTCCACAGCGCCCGGTAGCCCTCGGCGCCCAGCAGCGGCACGTCCTCCGTGACGCATTCGGCGACCCGGGTGTCGAGCCCGTGCACCGCCTCGTCGACGGCATCCTTGGCCATCACCCGGTAGGTCGTGTACTTGCCGCCCGCCACGACGACGAGCCCCGGCACCGGATGCGCCACGGTGTGCTCGCGGGACAGCTTGCTGGTGGCGTCCGACTCGCCGGCGAGGAGGGGCCTGAGGCCCGCGTACACGCCCTGCACGTCGTCCCGGGTCAGCGGCACCGCGAGCACGGAGTTGACGTGCTCCAGCAGGTAGTCGATGTCCGCGCTGGAGGCGGCCGGGTGGGCCTTGTCGAGGTCCCAGTCGGTGTCGGTGGTGCCGATGATCCAGTGCCGGCCCCAGGGGATGACGAACAGCACGGACTTCTCGGTGCGCAGGATCAGACCGGTCGAGGAGTGGATGCGGTCCTTGGGCACGACGAGGTGGATGCCCTTGGAGGCGCGGACGTGGAACTGCCCCCGCTCGCCGACCATCGCCTGGGTGTCGTCGGTCCACACCCCGGTCGCGTTGACGACCTGCTTGGCGCGGATCTCGTACTCCCCGCCCGCCTCGACGTCCTGCACCCGGGCCCCGACCACCCGCTCGCCCTCCCGCAGGAACCCGGTCACCCGGGCGCGGTTGGCGGTCTTCGCGCCGTAGGCGGTCGCGGTGCGCACGAGGGTGGCCACGAAGCGGGCGTCGTCCATCTGGGCGTCGTAGTACTGCAACGCCCCGACCAGCGCGTCCTTCCTCAAGGCGGGTGCGACGCGCAGGGCGTGACGGTGGCTCAGGTGCCGGTGCCGGGGCAGCCCCCGGCCGTGTCCCCGGGCCATCGACATGGTGTCGTAGAGCGCGACGCCCGAGCCGGCGTACCAGCGCTCCCAGCCCTTGTGCTGCAAGGGGTACAGGAACGGCACCGGCTTCACGAGGTGCGGGGCGAGCCGCTCCAGCAACAGCCCGCGCTCCTTCAACGCCTCGCGCACGAGGGCGAAGTCGAGCATCTCCAGGTAGCGCAGGCCGCCGTGGATCAGCTTGCTGGAGCGGCTGGAGGTGCCCGACGCCCAGTCACGCGCCTCGACCAGCCCCACGGACAGGCCCCGGGTGACCGCGTCGAGCGCGGTGCCCGCACCGACCACGCCACCCCCCACCACCAGGATGTCCAGTTCGCGCTCGGCCATCGCCGCGAGTGACTCGGCGCGCTGCGCCGGCCCCAGTGTCGCTGTCCTCACCACTGCTGCCTCCAGCTGTAGATCGCACCGGTCACCGTCGAGGGCCGGATCTTCCTTGAGGAGTGGCCCGGTCCGTATCCCCCATGCCCAAATTCTGACCGGGTTGCCCGACTTCAGCCACCAGTCACCCTCAGCCTGTGGATAACTTTCACGACCGGGCAGAGCGAAGCGCACAACCCCACAGGAAGACACACGGAACCAATCCCGTATTTCGGTCATATTTACTCCTAGTCTGACATTGCGCTCGCTCGTCCAGTCCACAGGGCTTGCGCACCTGTCCCGCTTCGGTTACTGGGAAGGACGGCTCACGCCATGCCCGCAGACCTCGCCGTGATCGGACTCGGTCCCTACGGACTGCCCCTGGCCCAGGCCGCTGTCGGCGCCGGCATCTCCACGCTCGGCTACCGCACCGGCCCCGAGGCCGGCTCCCTCAGCCCCGCCGAACTGCGCCGGATGCTCTCGGGGGGCTTCCGGACGGCCGCGGGCCCGGCCGAGCTCGGCCGTGTCCGTACGGCGGTGATCTGTGCGCCGACCCCGGCGGGCCCGGACGGCGGCCTGGATCTGAGCCAGGTGGAAGCCGCCGCCCGCACCTTGAGCACCCATCTGCGCCCGCACACCACCGTCATCCTGGAGTCGCCCGTCCCGCCGGGCACCACCGAGGAGTTCCTGCGCCCGCTCCTCGAAGAGGGCTCGGGCCTGCGCGCGGGCCGCGACTTCCACCTCGCCTACTCCCCCACCCGCGTGGACCCCGGCAACCGCGACTTCACGCCCGCCACCACCCCCAAGGTGATCGGCGGCCTCACGCCCGCGTGCACGGAGTCGGCCGCGGCCTTCTACTCGCGTCTCACCGACAAGGTGGTACGCGCGCGTGGCCCGCGCGAGGCGGAGACGGTCCAGCTCCTGGAGACCAACTACCGGCACGTCAACATCGCCCTCGTCAACGAGATGGCCGTCCTCTGCCACGACCTCGGTGTCGACCTGTGGGACGTCATCCGCTGCGCGGAGACCAAGCCGTTCGGCTTCCAGGCCTTCCGCCCCGGCCCGGGCGTCGGCGGCCACGCGGTGCCCCGCGACCTCAGCAGCCCGGGCCGCTCCCTGCGCATGGTCGAACTCGCCCAGCAGGTCAACGACCAGATGCCGCGTTACGTCGTCCAGCGCGCCGCCGCCCTCCTCAACGAGCACGGCAAGTCCGCACGCGGCGCCCGCGTCCTGCTCCTCGGCGTCACCTACAAGCCCGACCTCGCCGACCAGCAGGCCACCCCGGCCCGGGAGGTGGCCGTACGCCTGATGGAACTCGGGGCCTCCGTCAGCTACCACGACCCGCACGTCCCGTCCTGGAGCGTCCTGGACCGTCCGGTTCCGCGCGCGGACTCCCTCTACGAGGCGGCGGCCGACGCGGACCTGACGATCCTGCTCCAGCAGCACCGCACGTACGACCTCCAGGGCCTGTCGGTGAAGGCGCAGCTGCTGCTGGACACGCGGGGGGCCACGCCCACGGGGGCGGCGCATCGGTTGTGAACGGGGGCGCGCGGGTGCGGCGGGCTCCGGAGCCGGTGGCATGCGGGGCGCCGCGCGGGTACCTTACGGAGACAGGTGGGGTCGGTCGCAGGTGGCACTGCGGCAGACTCGTGGATGGATCACGGAGAGTCCGCCCCTAAGTTGCCTGGGGGCGGCCGCTCACCATCACACCCACCAGGTGGAGCCCACCGCAGAGACCACTGCGGCAGGCTCCTGGATGGTTCACGGAGTGTCCGCCCCTACGCTGCTTGGGGGCGGCCGCTCACCATCCGAAAATCCGCAAGATCCACCTCCTCCGGCACTTCACCATCCGAAGACGGATCCGGTCCCAGCGGGTGGGCTTACGGTGGCGACCCATCGGCGCCCCCTTCCACGACACCGCCCAGTGGCCTGGTAGACGGTCCGTTGGACATCGGGCCAGGCCCCGAGGAGCGGGGCCTGGAACCAAATCCTTGGAAGGGGGCGCTCCAGAAGACTGGGGCGCCGACACGGACGCTATCGCCCCGCCCCGGCTGACCAGCCCGTTTCCACGCGAACGCAACCGCGCGCCCCCGCACCACCCCAGGCGCCGCCCATCTCGCGAAGCCCCAGGGCACGCAAAAAGGCCGGTCACCCCACCTGGGATGACCGGCCTCGAAGTCGCCGTAAGCCCTACCGCTACCGCTTGTGCTGCGAGTCCGCCACCGTGACCTCCACGCGCTGGAACTCCTTCAGCTCGCTGTAGCCGGTCGTGGCCATGGCCCGCTTCAGCGCGCCGAAGAAGTTCATCGAGCCGTCCGGGATGTGCGACGGGCCCGTCAGGACCTCCTCGATGGTGCCGACCGTGCCGAGGTCGACCTTCTTGCCGCGCGGCAGCTCCTCGTTGACGGCCTCCATGCCCCAGTGGTGGCCCCGTCCCGGCGCGTCCGTGGCGCGGGCCAGCGGGGAGCCCATCATCACGGCGTCCGCGCCGCAGGCGATCGCCTTGGGGAGGTCGCCGGACCAGCCGACACCGCCGTCGGCGATCACGTGCACGTACCGGCCGCCAGACTCGTCCATGTAGTCGCGGCGGGCCGCGGCGACATCGGCCACGGCGGTCGCCATGGGCACCTGGATGCCGAGCACGTTCCGGGTCGTGTGCGCCGCGCCGCCGCCGAAGCCCACCAGGACGCCCGCCGCGCCGGTGCGCATCAGGTGCAGGGCCGCGGTGTACGTGGCGCAGCCGCCCACGATCACCGGGACGTCGAGCTCGTAGATGAACTGCTTCAGGTTCAGCGGCTCGTGCGAGCCGGAGACGTGCTCCGCCGAGACCGTGGTCCCGCGGATGACGAAGATGTCCACGCCCGCGTCCACGACCGCCTTCGAGAACTGCGCCGTGCGCTGCGGGGAGAGCGCGGCCGCCGTGACCACGCCCGAGTCGCGCACCTCCTTGATGCGCTGCCCGATCAGCTCCTCCTTGATGGGGGCGGAGTAGATCTCCTGGAGGCGGCGGGTCGCGGCGTCCACGTCCAGCCCGGCGATCTCGTCGAGCAGCGGCTGCGGGTCCTCGTACCGCGTCCACAGGCCCTCGAGGTTCAGCACGCCCAGGCCGCCGAGCTCGCCGATGCGGATCGCGGTGGCCGGGGAGACGACCGAGTCCATGGGGGCGGCCAGGAACGGCAGCTCGAAGCGGTAGGCGTCGATCTGCCAGGCGATCGAGACCTCCTTCGGGTCGCGCGTACGACGGCTGGGGACGACGGCGATGTCGTCGAAGGCGTACGCCCGGCGGCCGCGCTTGCCGCGCCCGATCTCGATCTCAGTCACGTGTGTGGCCTTTCCCTGATGCGTTGCAGCGCCTTCCAGTATCCCCGACGGGTACGACAAGGGCGGCCCCGGATGCTCCCGGAGCCGCCCTCACGCGCGCGTGGCGACTACTTACGGCTGTAGTTCGGCGCCTCGACCGTCATCTGGATGTCGTGCGGGTGCGACTCCTTCAGACCCGCCGAGGTGATCCGCACGAAGCGGCCCTTGGACTCCATCTCGTCGATGGTGGCCGCGCCCACGTAGCCCATGGTCTGGCGCAGTCCGCCGACGAGCTGGTGCAGGACGCTGGAGAGCGGGCCGCGGTAGGGCACCTGGCCCTCGATGCCCTCGGGCACCAGCTTGTCGTCCGCGGAGACCTCGGCCTGGAAGTAGCGGTCCTTGGAGTACGACTTGCCCTGGCCCCGGGACTGCATGGCACCGAGCGAGCCCATGCCGCGGTACGACTTGAACTGCTTGCCGTTGATGAACTGGAGCTCGCCGGGCGACTCCTCGCAGCCCGCGAGCAGCGAGCCCAGCATCACGGTGTCGGCACCGGCGGCGAGCGCCTTGCCGATGTCGCCGGAGTACTGGAGGCCGCCGTCGCCGATCAGCGGGATGCCGGCCGGACGGGCGGCGAGGGAGGCCTCGTAGATCGCGGTGACCTGCGGGACGCCGATGCCGGCGACGACACGGGTGGTGCAGATGGAGCCCGGTCCGACGCCGACCTTGATGCCGTCGACACCGGCGTCGATGAGCGCCTGGGCGCCGTCACGGGTGGCGACGTTGCCGCCGATCACATCCACGCCGACGCTCGACTTGATCTTCGACATCCAGCTCAGGGCGTTGCTGTTGTGGCCGTGCGAGGTGTCGACGACCAGGAAGTCCACACCGGCCTCGGCGAGCGCCTGGGCCCGCTCCAGGGCCTCGGGGCTGGCGCCGACGGCGGCACCGACGAGGAGCCGGCCCTCGGAGTCCTTGGCGGCGTTGGGGTACTTCTCCGCCTTGACGAAGTCCTTGACGGTGATCAGGCCCTTGAGGACGCCCGCCTCGTCGACCAGGGGGAGCTTCTCGATCTTGTGGCGGCGCAGCAGTTCCATCGCGTCCGTGCCCGAGATGCCGACCTGGCCGGTGACCAGCGGCATCGGCGTCATGACCTCGCGCACCTGGCGGCTGCGGTCCGACTCGAAGGCCATGTCACGGTTGGTGACGATGCCGAGGAGCTTGCCGGCCGGGTCGGTGACCGGGACGCCGCTGATGCGGAACTTGGCGCACAGCGCGTCGGCCTCGGCGAGCGTGGCCTCGGGGTGCACGGTGATGGGGTCGGTGACCATGCCGGACTCGGACCGCTTCACCAGGTCGACCTGGTTGACCTGGTCCTCGACGGAGAGGTTGCGGTGCAGCACGCCGACGCCGCCGAGGCGGGCCATCGCGATCGCCATGCGGGACTCGGTCACCTTGTCCATGGCGGCCGAGAGCAGCGGGATGTTGACCCGGACGTTGCGGGAGATGCGGGACGAGGTGTCGACCGCGTTGGGGAGCACCTCGGACGCTCCCGGCAGCAGCAGCACGTCGTCGTAGGTCAGCCCGAGTGTCGCGAATTTACCGGGCACTCCGTCGACGTTTGCAGTCATGACACCTTCCCCAAATGGCCTTGATCGGTGCGGATGTCCATGCTAACGGGAAGCAGGGGTGTCACATTCCACGGATTGCACGGCGCGGACCCGCTCCGGGCTTCGTATGTTCGTACGGAAGCGGCGTGCCGCCCGTTCAGGAGAGCGTGCCCTACTGCTCGGCGAGCGCCCGCAGTCTGCTCAGCGCCCGGTGCTGGGCCACACGGACCGCACCGGGTGACATTCCCAACATCTGACCCGTCTCCTCCGCCGTCAACCCCACGGCGATGCGCAGCAGCAGCAGCTCGCGCTGGTTCTCGGGGAGGTTGGCCAGCAGTTTCTTGGCCCACTCGGCGTCACTGCTGAGCAGCGCCCGCTCCTCGGGGCCGAGTGAGTCGTCCGGCCGCTCGGGCATCTCGTCCGAGGGGACGGCGGTGGAACCGGGGTGTCGCATCGCGGCCCGCTGCAGGTCGGCGACCTTGTGCGCGGCGATGGCGAAGACGAACGCCTCGAAGGGGCGCCCGGTGTCCCGGTAGCGCGGCAGGGCGAGGAGGACGGCTACGCAGACCTCCTGCGCGAGGTCCTCCACGAAGTGCCGGGCGTCGCCCGGGAGACGGGACAGCCGGGTGCGGCAGTAGCGCAGGGCCAGCGGGTGGACATGGGCGAGCAGGTCGTGCGTGGCCTGCTCGTCCCCTTCCACCGCGCTGTGGACGAGCGCACCGATCGCCCCATGGGGATGAGCCGCCTCGTCGTCACGCATCGGTCCATGGTGCCCTGGCGTCGTTGGATCCGTGGCATCGCGCTGGTTGTTGTGCACCGAAGCGTTATGAGCAGGTGCGCCGGAACCCATACCCTGCGCCCTCCCCTTCCGCTCG
This sequence comes from Streptomyces sp. NRRL B-24085, assembly GCF_001282115.1. GTDB lineage: Bacteria > Actinomycetota > Actinomycetes > Streptomycetales > Streptomycetaceae > Streptomyces. The sequence continues at coordinate 22,915 of NZ_LJBR01000061.1, forward strand.
ACCGACTCGTCCCCGAGAGACTCCACATCTCAAGGATGCGGCATCCGCCACGAAACAGGCAGCGGGGCGTCGCAGGGGCCGCTCGACCGCGCCCCGTCAGGGCGCGGGCGGCACCGATCGACAGCTACCGCCGCACGGGCGCGACCAGCCACGAAGCGGCCCTGCCACGACCGCGCCCGACGGAATGCTCAGCGCACCAGACCCCAGCGGAAGCCGAGCGCGACCGCGTGTGCCCGGTCCGAGGCCCCGAGCTTCTTGAACAGCCGCCGTGCGTGCGTCTTCACGGTGTCCTCGGACAGGAACAGCTCGCGCCCGATCTCCGCGTTGGACCGGCCGTGGCTCATGCCTTCGAGGACCTGGATCTCACGCGCGGTGAGCGTGGGCGCCGCGCCCATCTCCGCGGACCGCAGCCGGCGCGGGGCGAGCCGCCAGGTCGGGTCGGCGAGCGCCTGCGTCACCGTGGCCCGCAACTCCGCGCGCGAGGCGTCCTTGTGGAGGTAGCCGCGCGCACCGGCGGCGACCGCGAGGGCGACCCCGTCGAGGTCCTCGGCGACCGTGAGCATGATGATCCGGGCACCGGGGTCGGCGGACAGCAGCCGCCGCACGGTCTCGACGCCGCCCAGACCGGGCATGCGTACGTCCATCAGGATCAGGTCCGAACGGTCCGCGCCCCAGCGGCGGAGGACTTCCTCGCCGTTGGCCGCGGTCGTCACGCGCTCGACGCCGGGCACGGTCGCGACCGCGCGGCGGAGCGCCTCTCGGGCAAGCGGGGAGTCGTCGCAGACGAGGACGGATGTCATGGCCGCCCTCCGCAGCTGATGCACGTCACCTTGAGCCTCCAGGCTGGTACGAAATCGTCACCTGTGCGGTCGACCGTCTCGGACGCCTGCCCGAGCACTTGTTGTTTCAACCGCCTCCGCACTCTCAACGACGGTCACCCGAAAGAGTTACGGGGCTGCGCACTGTCTTCGGCACTCTACGTGAGGGCGCGGACACGGTGGAGACATGCGCGGCGGACCCACAACGTTTCATCACAACCCATGCCCCATTCAGACCCTTTTCTTCCCATTTCCTGGTGTCTGAGGCTAGATTCGCAATGAGTCATATTTTCATCTCCTTAGATCGTAGATGTACGGTCGTGGACACCGTATCCGCCCAGAACGGCTACAAGGGGTCACGCAATGGCAGATTTCTCCCGCCTTCCCGGACCGAACGCGGACCTGTGGGACTGGCAGCTCCTGGCCGCCTGTCGCGGGGTGGACAGCTCGCTCTTCTTCCATCCGGAGGGCGAGCGCGGTGCGGCCCGGAGCGCTCGCGAGAACTCGGCCAAGGAGGTCTGCATGAGATGCCCGGTGCGCGCACAGTGTGCGGCGCACGCGCTCGCGGTGAGAGAGCCGTACGGCGTGTGGGGCGGGCTGACCGAGGACGAGCGCGAGGAGCTCATGGGGCGGGCGCGGCACCGGCTGGTGTCGGCGTCATCCGTCGGGAGCGGCGCATCGAACAATTGAAGGAACGTTTCTCCTGGAAGGGCACGCGCGCGCGTGCCCTTCCTCGCGTCCGGCGGCCTATCGTGCGGCCGCGCGCGCCAGTTGCTCCAGCGTCGCCGCCACCGCGGGCACCTGCGCCAGGTCGGGCAGGGTGAGCGCGACGATCTCCCGCCGGACCGCCGGTTCCAGCGTCACCGTGCGCGCGCCCCGCGGCCGTACCGACTCGACGGCGAGCTGGGGCAGGACCGCGACCCCCAGGCCGGCGCCCACCAGGCCGACGACCGCCGGGTAGTCGTCGGTCGCGAAGTCGATGCGGGGCGTGAAGCCGGCGCTCTCGCACACCTCGACCAACTGGCCCCGGCAGCGCGGGCACCCGGCGATCCAGGACTCCCCGGCGAGCTCCCCGATGGCCACGGACCCGGCGCGCGCGAGCCGGTGCCGCTCGGGCACGAGGGCCACGAGCCGGTCGGTCAGCAGGGGCCGTACGACGAGGTCGTCCCACTCGTCGCCGCCCGCGGCCCCCTCGTACCGGAAGGCGAGCGCGATGTCGCAGTCGCCCTCCCTCAGCAGGCCGACGGAGTGCGGCGGTTCGGCCTCCTCCAGGGAGACCCGGGTGCCGGGGTGGGCGGCGCGCAGGGCGGCGAGCGCGGTGGGGACGAGGGTGGAGCTGCCGCTGGGGAAGGAGACGAGCCGGACCCGCCCGGCACGCAGTCCGGCGATGGCGGCGACCTCCTCCTCCGCCGCGGTGAGGCCCGCCAGGATGCCCGAGGCGTGCCGCACCAGGGCCTGGCCCGCCTCGGTCAGCCGCATCTCGCGCCCGCTGCGGACGAGCAGCGGTGTGCCCACGGACGTCTCCAGGGCCTTCATCTGCTGGCTGACGGCGGGCTGGGTGCAGCCCAGTTCGCGCCCCGCCGCCGAGAAGGAGCCGGTGGCGGCGACGGCGCGCAGGACACGGAGATGTCGGGCCTCGATCACGCTTCGAGGATAAGCCGTGCTTTGACACATCGCCGAATAATGCGTGGCACCTTTGGGCCCCGGTCTTCTACCGTGCGGCCATGAAGCTTCTGTCGGTGAATCTCGGCGGCGTGAAGGCCGTTTCGTACACGGACAACCCGGAGGGGGTCACCGGGATCGACAAGCGGCCCGTCGAGGGGCCGGTGCGGGTGGCCGCGCCCGGCCCCAAGGGCATCGGCGGCAGCGGGCTCGCCGGGGACGCGGTGTGCAAGAGGCAGCACCACGGCGGCGACGACCAGGCCGTGTACGCGATGGCGCGCGAGGACCTGGACGAGTGGGAGGGCGAGCTGGGCCGGGCGCTGGCCAACGGCGCGTTCGGCGAGAACCTCACCACCGCGGGCATCGACGTCTCCGGCGCGCTGATCGGCGAGCGCTGGCGCATCGGGTCCGAGGTGGTGCTGGAGATCACCAGCGCGCGGATCCCGTGCGGCACCTTCCAGGGCCACATGGGTGAGCGGCGCTGGGTGAAGCGGTTCACGCAGAAGGGCGCACCGGGCGCCTACCTGCGGGTGATACAGCCGGGCGAGATCCGTGCCGGGGACCCGGTCGAGATCGCGCACCAGCCCGACCACGACGTGACGGTCGCCCTGGCGTTCCGCGCGATGACCACCGAACGGCCGCTCCAGCCAAGGCTGTTGGCGGCGGGTGAGGCGCTCCATCCGGAGCTGCGGAAGTGGGCGCAGGAGTACGTGGAGAAGTACGGCGCCTGACGGCCCCTGCGCGGACGGGCGCTGTCGGTCCCGGTCATTAACCTTGCGCCATGACAACGGCATTGATTACGGGATCGACCGCGGGCATCGGTGCCGCGTTCGCACGACGGCTGGCGGCTGACGGGCACAACCTGGTGCTGGTGGCCCGCGACACCAAGCGGCTCCGGGAACACGCGACCGAGCTCCACGACCGGCACGGCATCGAGGCCGAGGTCCTCACCGCCGACCTCGCCACGGATGCCGGCATCGAGGCGGTCGCCGCCCGCCTGTCGGACCGCAGGTCGCCCGTCGACCTCCTCGTCAACAACGCCGGCTTCGCCAACAAGGGCCGCTATCTCGACGTCTCCGTGGCGGACGAGCTGAAGATGCTCAAGGTGCACTGCGAGGCGGTGCTGCGACTGACGTCGGCGGCGTCGGAGGCGATGCGGGAGCGGGGCCGCGGGGGTGTCGTGAACGTCGCCTCGGTGGCGGCGTTCCTGCCCCGCGGGACGTACGGCGCCTCGAAGGCGTGGGTCGTGCAGTTCACGCAGGGCGCGGCGCGGGACCTGGCGGGCAGCGGGGTCCGGCTGATGGCCCTGTGCCCGGGGTTCGTGCGGACCGAGTTCCACCAGCGGGCCGGGATGGGCACGGACAACATCCCCGGCTGGATGTGGCTCGACGCGGACAAGGTGGTCGCCGCGGCCCTCGCCGACCTGGCCCGCGGCAGGACCCTGTCGATCCCGGACCCGCGCTACAAGACGCTGATGGGGCTGGCGAAGGTGGCGCCGCGGGGGCTGCTGGGCGGGATCACGTCGAGGACGGGGCGCAAGTACGGGCCGCAGTGACCGTCCCGCCCGGCGCGTGCCGTCTCGGCGCCGGCGGGCGGACAATGGTGCCGTGACACCCAGCCCAGGGGGGCCGGAGGTGGTGGCGAGATGACCTTCGTACAGCTCATCGACTGCAGGACCAGCCGTTTCGACGAGATGGACCGGCTGATGGACACATGGGTCGAGCAGACCAAGGGGAAGCGGACCGCGACGCACGCGGTGGTCGGCAAGGACCGGTCCGACGCGTCGCACTTCGTGGAGATCGTGGAGTTCCCGTCGTACGAGGAGGCGATGCGGAACTCGGGGCTGCCGGAGACCGAGCGGATCTTCCAGGGGATGGTCGCGCTGTGCGACGAGATGCCGACCTTCACCGACCTGGACGTGGTGCGGGACGAACAGCTCGAACCGGCCGTGGCGCGGGAGTTCTTCGAGCGGGCCGGGCGGGACGGCACGGCGGAGCTGTTCGAGCGGTTCACCGACGACTACGTCGACCACGATCCCGCCAACCCCGGGGACCTGGAACTGGCGGCGGCGCGCGAGGAGTACGAGGGGTGGCGGCGGGCCTTCGTCTTCACCTTCCGGATCGACGACCAGATCGCGCAGGGCGACCGGGTGTGCACCCGCTGGACCTGGACCGGCAAGCACACCGGCGAGTTCGTGGGGATCCCGGCGACCGGGCAGGACGTCACCATGACCGGGACCACCTGGCACCGGTTCCGGGACGGGCGGATCTGCGAGGGATGGTGGAGCTACGACCGTGCGGGGCTGATGGAGCAGCTCGGGGTACTCGGGCAGTGACCGCCGGGACCTGGTGACCCGCGAAGGGGAAAGCCCCCGTTCCCTCTCGGTGAGGGAACGGGGGCCTCCTTACGGGCGGTTCGCTCAGTGGGCGTGGCCGTGGCCGTGCCCGGCGGCGGCCGGCTCCTCCTCTTCCTTCTTCTCGACGACCAGGGTCTCGGTCGTCAGGAGGAGGGAGGCGATGGAGGCGGCGTTCTCCAGGGCGGAGCGGGTGACCTTGACCGGGTCGATGACGCCGGCCTTGACCAGGTCGCCGTACTCGCCGGTCGCGGCGTTGAAGCCCTGGCCCTTGTCGAGCTCGGCGACCTTGGAGGTGATGACGTAGCCCTCCAGGCCGGCGTTCTCGGCGATCCAGCGCAGCGGCTCGACGACGGCCTTGCGGACGACGGCGACACCGGTGGCCTCGTCGCCGGTCTTGCCCAGGCCGCCCTCGAGCACCTTGGCGGCGTGGACCAGAGCGGAGCCACCACCGGAGACGATGCCCTCCTCGACCGCGGCGCGGGTCGCGGAGATGGCGTCCTCCAGACGGTGCTTCTTCTCCTTCAGCTCCACCTCGGTGGCGGCGCCGACCTTGATCACGCACACGCCGCCGGCCAGCTTCGCGAGGCGCTCCTGGAGCTTCTCGCGGTCCCAGTCGGAGTCGGTGTTCTCGATCTCGGCCTTGATCTGGGCGACCCGGCCCTGGACGGCGGCGGAGTCACCGGCGCCGTCGACGATCGTGGTGTCGTCCTTGGTGACCGTGACGCGGCGGGCGGAGCCCAGCACGTCCAGGCCGACCTGGTCGAGCTTGAGGCCGACCTCCTCGGAGATGACCTCGGCGCCGGTCAGCGTCGCCATGTCCTGGAGCATCGCCTTGCGGCGGTCACCGAAGCCGGGGGCCTTGACGGCGACCGCGTTGAAGGTGCCGCGGATCTTGTTGACGACCAGGGTCGACAGGGCCTCGCCCTCGACGTCCTCGGCGATGATCAGCAGCGGCTTGGAGGCACCCGCCTGGATGACCTTCTCGAGCAGCGGCAGCAGGTCCTGGATCGAGGAGATCTTGCCCTGGTTGATCAGGATGTACGGGTCGTCGAGGACGGCCTCCATACGCTCCTGGTCGGAGACCATGTACGGCGACAGGTAGCCCTTGTCGAAGGCCATGCCCTCGGTGAAGTCCAGCTCCAGGCCGAAGGTGTTGGACTCCTCGACGGTGATGACACCGTCCTTGCCGACCTTGTCCATCGCCTCGGCGATGAGCTCGCCGACCTGCGTGTCCTGGGCGGACAGCGCGGCCACGGCGGCGATGTCGGACTTCTCGTCGATCGGGCGGGCGGTCGCGAGGAGGTCCTCGGAGACGGCCGCGACGGCGGCGTCGATGCCCTTCTTCAGGGCGGCCGGGGAGGCACCCGCGGCGACGTTCTTCAGGCCCTCGCGCACCAGCGCCTGGGCGAGCACGGTGGCGGTGGTGGTGCCGTCACCAGCGATGTCGTTGGTCTTGGTCGCCACCTCCTTCACCAGCTGCGCGCCGAGGTTCTCGTACGGGTCCTCGACCTCGACCTCGCGGGCGATGGTGACACCGTCGTTGGTGATGGTGGGAGCGCCGAACTTCTTGTCGATGACGACGTTGCGGCCCTTGGGGCCGATCGTCACCTTGACCGTGTCGGCAAGCTTGTTGACGCCGCGCTCGAGGGCGCGACGGGCGTCCTCGTCGAACTTCAGGATCTTCGCCATGGGAGCGTGAGCCCTCTCGGAAATCTAGGTGAAAAGAGACTGCGCCCCGGGCGCCCGGCTTGTTAGTGGTCGCGGGGGCCAGGGGCGCAGCTCGAAGAAATGCTGGGGTGAATTACTTCTCGATGATCGCGAGCACGTCGCGGGCCGAGAGGACGAGGTACTCCTCGCCGTTGTACTTCACCTCGGTGCCGCCGTACTTGCTGTACAGCACGATGTCGCCGGTCTGGACGTCGAGCGGCAGGCGCTCGCCGTTCTCGAAGCGGCCCGGGCCCACGGCCAGGACGACGCCCTCCTGGGGCTTCTCCTTGGCGGTGTCCGGGATGACCAGGCCAGAGGCGGTGGTCTGCTCGGCGTCGAGCGGCTGGACCACGATGCGGTCCTCGAGCGGCTTGATGGCAACCTTGGAGCTGGTGGTCGTCACGATCCGACCTCCCCCTTCGGAGATCTCACGGGGTTAACTGTCTGAGGTGGCGACCAGGTGGATCCGTCGTCGCGGGTGCCGGACCTGCCCGTCGCTGTGTTGGCACTCTCCAGGGGGGAGTGCCAGACCCGAGACTATGACCGTGATTAGCACTCGGTCAAGCGGAGTGCCAATCGCGTCTTCGGCGGAACCTCTGGCCGCGTCTTCGAAGGGACCCTCGGCCGCGTCTTCGGCGGGTACTCCGGCCGCGTCTCCGGGCGGAGCCCCCGAGCACCCCTAGGTAGTCCTACAGGTAGTCCTCCAGCCGCCCCACCGTCAGTCCCCGCCGCTCGATCTCCCGCAGCAGCCTCGTCGTGCGTTCCGTCAGGGTCGGGCCCGTCGTCTCCCCCGACGTCACCGAGACGATGTCGCCGGCCCGCAACTCCCGCCGCTCCCCCTGCGCCGCCACGCTCCACAGCACCACCGCCGAGAGCCCGCAGTCGGCCGCCGCGCGCAGGGTCGTGCGGTCGTACGTGCCGTAGGGCGGCCGGAACAGCCGCGGCCGGATGCCGAAGCGGGACCGCACCTTCTCCTGCTGGCCGCAGATCTCGGCGCGCTGTCCCGCGTACGGCAGTCCGCGCAGGGCGGGGTGGTCGAGGGTGTGGTTCTGGATGCGCGCGCCGACCGCCTGGAGGCGCGCGAAGTGGCCGTACCCGGGGCCGACGACGCTGTCCGTGAGGAACATGCTGACGGGCAGCCGCAGTTCACGGACCAGGTCGACGAACCGCGGGTCCCGCTCGGCGCCGTCGTCGTAGGTGAGGAAGACGACCTTGTCGGACGTCTCGACGCGCCGCACGACCGGTGGCAGCCCGTCCCGGCCGGCCGCCGCGCGCGTCGGCACGCGTGGCGGCGCCGGCAGCGGGGAGGTCAGGCCCCAGTGGCGGTACGGCCGTCCGTCCGCCTTCGCCGGGCCGTACGACCCCACGCGCTGGGCCGCCTTCTTGCCCAGCCGTTCGATGGGGTCGACGGACTGGGCGCAGCCGGCGAGGAGTACGGCCGCCAGCCCCGCGGCGACCAGGGACCGCGGCCTCACAGGTAGTCCTCCAGGCGGGCGACGGCGTACCCCTCGGCCGTGACCTTGTCCAGGAAGCGGCGGACCATGTCGGTCATCGTGCCCTTCCAGTCCTCCCGGCCCCGGAAGTGGCTGAGCACGATGTCGCCGGGGCGGATCCGGCGGTCCCACTCGCGGTACTCCCAGTGGTCGGCGAAGACCTCCTCGTTCCAGATCGGCGCGTACCGGATGCCGCAGGACCTGGCCGCGCGCAGGGTGTCCTCGTTGTAGTTGCCGTAGGGCGGCCGGAAGAGCGCGGGCCGGGTGCCGTAGCGCTTCTCGATGACGTCCTGCATCCCGCAGATCTCGTGCTTCTGGCGGGCGTAGGACAGCCCGGGCAGGTAGCGGTGGTGGAGGGTGTGGTTGTCGAGGGCGACCCCGCTGTCCCGCATCTTCCGGAAGTAGCCGTAGTCGTCCTTGACCAGGTAGTCGCTGAGGAAGGCGGTGTACGGGATCCGCAGCTCGCTCGTCATCCGCAGGAAGGCGGGGTCCTTCTCGGCCCCGTCGTCGATGGTGAGGAAGACGATCTTCTGCTCGGTGGGGACCGTGGTGAAGACCGGCGGCAGCCCCTTCTCCTCGTGGCCGTCGACCTCGAAGCCCTCGCGGGTGGTGATGCGGGGTTTGGTCACGGGCGCCGGCGGGGCCGTCAGCGGGACCCTCTTGAGCCCCCAGCGCCTGGCGGTGGCCATCCGGGTCTGCTCGGCGCGGAGCCGGGCGGCGCGGATGACGGTCTTGTCGGCCTGGAGCTCGGCGGCGGGGGCCGGGGGC
>NZ_LJBR01000610.1 GCF_001282115.1 Streptomyces sp. NRRL B-24085
GCCCCCAGGGGCTCCGCCCCCGGACCCCCGCTCCTCAAACGCCGGAGGGGCTGGATTGTGTGCTACTGCTGGGGGTGGTGTGCCGGGATCTCCGGCAGGTCGCCCGTGGTCTCGTAGGTGGACAGCATGTCGATGCGGCGCTGGTGGCGCTCGTCGCCGGAGAACGGGGTGCCGAGGAAGGTCTCGACGAACTTCGTCGCCTCCTCGGTGGAGTGCATCCGGGCGCCCACCGCGACGACGTTGGCGTTGTTGTGCTGGCGGCCCAGCGCCGCGGTCTCCTCGCTCCAGGCGAGAGCCGCCCGGACGCCCTTGACCTTGTTCGCCGCGATCTGCTCGCCGTTGCCGGAGCCGCCGATCACGATGCCGAGGGAGTTGGCGTCGGCGGCGGTGCGCTCGGCGGCGCGGAGGCAGAACGGCGGGTAGTCGTCCTGGGCGTCGTAGATGTGGGGGCCGCAGTCCACCGGGTCGTGGCCGGCCGCCTTGAGCCAGTCGACGAGGTGGTTCTTGAGTTCGAAGCCCGCATGGTCGGAGCCGAGATACACGCGCATGGGACGAGTGTGACACGGCTGTTTCAGGGCAGCAGCCCCGGGTGTCCGCCAGGGAAACCATCAGTACGGCATTGGAACCTCAAGGAAACCTCAAGTAACGATCTGGATTCAAAGGTTCACGAATTCCTTTGCCTCCGTTTCACTGGACCGACCCGTACACCGCTCGTACGAAGATCCCCACACCCGGCACGAAGGAATTCCCCGTATGACTGGTCTCCAGGCCGGACTCAAGAACCGTCACCTCTCGATGATCGCCATCGGCGGTGTCATCGGAGCGGGCCTCTTCGTGGGCTCCAGCTCCGGTATCGCCACCGCCGGACCCGGCATCCTGCTGTCGTACGCCCTCGTCGGCACGCTGGTCGTCCTCGTGATGCGGATGCTCGGTGAGATGTCCGCCGCGAATCCGAACTCCGGCTCCTTCTCGGCGCACGCCGACCGGGCCCTCGGACGCTGGGCCGGTTTCTCCATCGGCTGGCTGTACTGGTTCTTCTGGGTCGTCGTCCTCGCCGTCGAGGCGACCGCCGGCGCCAAGATCCTCGAAGGGTGGATACCCGCCGTACCGCAGTGGGGGTGGGCGCTGATCGTGATGGTGGTGCTGACCGCCACCAACCTGGTCTCGGTCGGCTCCTACGGCGAGTTCGAGTTCTGGTTCGCCGGGATCAAGGTCGTGGCCATCGGCGCGTTCATCGTCATCGGCCTGCTCGCGGTGTTCGGCGTCCTGCCGGGCGTCGACGCCGACCAGGCGAGCCTGTCCAACCTGACCGACCACGGCGGTTTCCTGCCCAACGGGCCCGGCGCGATCCTCACCGGTGTGCTGCTCGTCGTCTTCTCCTTCATGGGCAGCGAGATCGCCACGCTCGCGGCCGGTGAGTCGGAGGACCCGCAGCGGGCCGTCACCAAGTCGACCAACAGCATCATCTGGCGGATCGCGGTCTTCTACCTCGGCTCGATCTTCGTCGTGGTCACCCTGCTGCCCTGGGACTCCAAGTCCATCCAGGACGACGGCTCCTACGTCGCCGCGCTCGACTCCCTCGGGATCGCGCACGCCGGCCAGATCATGAACTTCATCGTGCTGACGTCGGTGCTGTCCTGCCTGAACTCCGGCCTGTACACGGCCTCCCGGATGGCGTTCTCGCTCGGCGAGCGGGGAGACGCGCCGAAGGCGTTCGCCCGGGTCAACGGCCGGGGTGTGCCGATGGCCGCGATCCTCGCGTCGGTGGTGTTCGGCTTCGTCGCCGTGTTCTTCAACTACCTCTCCCCCGACAAGATCTTCCTCTTCCTCGTCAACTCCTCCGGTGCGGTGGCCCTGTTCGTGTGGCTGGTCATCTGCTTCTCGCAGCTGCGGATGCGGAAGATCATCCAGGCCGAGGCGCCGGAGAAGCTGGTCGTGAAGATGTGGCTGTACCCGTATCTGACCTGGGCGACGGCCGCGTTGATCGTGTTCGTCCTCGGCTACATGCTGACCGACACCGAGCACGACGGGCGGGAGACCGTGCTGCTGTCGCTGCTCGTCGCCGCGGTGGTGCTGGTCATCGCCGTGGTGAAGGAGAAGGCCGGACGCGGCCGGGCGGGTGCCGCCCCCGCGGGCGAGACGACCGACAAGGTCTCCGTCGGCTGAACAGACGTGTGAGCGGGGCCCCGTGGCGTGTGCCGCGGGGGCCCTTCCCGTGTCCGCCGGACGGTACGGCTCACAGGACGGTGAAGCTCTCCTTCACCTCTTCGTACGTCTCCAGGGCCCGCTCCTCGGTGTCCGGCTGGTACCAGGTGTTGATCTGGTACGACTTGTCGCCGGCGTTGAAGCCGAGCAGTCGGGCGTGCCAGGGGACGCCGTCGAGGGTGAAGGTGTACTCCCAGACGACCGCGGGGTGATCGCGGAACGTCGTCTCCTCCAGGCGGATCTTGCGGTAGTCCTGGCCCTGGTGGGCGTTCTGCTCGGAGGTCCTCCACGTCTCCATCAGATCGCCCCGGGCGAGGGAGGACTTGGCCGCGAGCTCCTGCTTCCCGTCGGGCGAGGTGTAGTGGACCTCGGCACCCGTCTTCACGTCCCGCCGCCAGCCGGTGGGGGTGGCCCACGCGAATCCGCCGGCCTCCTCGTGCGCGCCCGGCGGGAGCGAACGGGGGCGGGAGGTGCCCTCGACGGTGGAGGACGGGGTGCCGCCGGGGGTGGAGCCCCCGGATTCCGGGGCCGAGGCGGAGGTGGACGAGGAC
>NZ_LJBR01000611.1 GCF_001282115.1 Streptomyces sp. NRRL B-24085
CCGCCACAGCATCGCCCTCACCCTGGAGGAGACGTCCCCGGCGGAACGGCTCGCCCTCTTCGCCACGTGCTTCGCCCTGACCCCGCGCGAGGCCGACGTACTCGGCCACTTGGCCAAGGGCGGCGACAGCCGCACGGTGGCCCAGCGCATGTCCCTCTCCGAACACACCGTCCAGGACCACCTCAAGTCGGTCTTCACCAAGACGGCGACGAACAACCGGGTGATGTTGCTGGCTCGGGCGGTGGGGGCGTGAGGGGGCGCACCGCCGGGGGCTGCGGTCGCGGTGCCGAGGGATCGCGGTGATCCTGTCAGTGGAGCGAGGCCGCCGTCGCAGGGGCACTGTGCGTCGGTGATCGCGTCGTACAGGAAGGTGACAGCCATGGCAACGACGCCGAGCGAGACCCGGCGGGGGTACGGAAGGCCGGGCGACAACGCAGGACTCAGCGGTGCGTCCGTGTTCGCCGGGGCCGTGATGTTGCTCAGCGGACCGCTCAGCATCCTCATGGGGGCGTCCGGCATCGCGAGCGACAACCTGTTCGCCGCGTCCCAGTACGCCTATCGGTTCGACCTGACCGCCTGGGGCTGGATCCACATCGTGGTGGGACTGGCGCTCACCGTCGCCGGCCTGGGAGTCGTGACCAACCAGAGCTGGAGTCGCGGGGCCGGTGCGGCGGCGGCGGGGATCAGCCTGATCACCCAGTTCATGTTCGTCCCGTACTACCCGCTGTGGGCCATCCCCGTGATGGCACTCGACCTCCTGATCATCTTCGCCCTGACGAGGCTCCAGGCCGGAACGGGCGCGGACCGCTGAACCCACACGGACAACGTCGAAGGGCCCCGCTGCGAACAGCGGGGCCCTTCGACGTCGTGCCCGGTGAGGCGCTCTGGAGCCGCATCGAGCAGGCTGAAGCTCGATGCGGAGAGGTCAGAGCGTGTGGGTCTCCTCTTCCCGTTCCAAGAGGAAGTCATCGAGCAGGGTGAAAAGGGTTGTTATGACACGTTCTTCCTGCTCTTGCGAGAGCTCCCAGTGACTCCAGTGTTCATCAGGGAGGGCGATGTGGCGGACCAGCCGATCAGGAAACCTTCCACCCGGGCGAGTGTGGCCTGACCCACGAAGATCTCGGGGCCCTCGGAGACATAGGCCCAGTACTCGCGCTCACTCATGTCCATGTGACTCACCCGCTCATCCTTCCGCATCGAAGTGGGCTGCCCCCGAACCAAAGCAAGCGACCGGGGACCAACTGAGACGGACAACGTCGAAGGGCCCCACCGCGAACGGTGGGGCCCTTCGACATCGTGCCCGGTGAGGCACTGGCGGAGGATACGAGATTCGAACTCGTGAGGGGTTGCCCCCAACACGCTTTCCAAGCGTGCGCCCTAGGCCTCTAGGCGAATCCTCCGCGGCAAACAATACAAGACGTTGAGGAGTGCTCGCGAACTCGTTCCCACCCCCTGCCATCGGGTACTGTTTGGGCAGCCCCTCACGCGGCGCTATCTGACTGAACTCCCCCAGGGCCGGAAGGCAGCAAGGGTAGGTCGGCTCTGGCGGGTGCGTGGGGGGCGTTCGCGTTCCCGGACGGAGTCGCTGGACGGAGAGCCGGGCTGAGCGCCAGGGCTGAGTGTCCGCGCGGGGTCGGGTTGTCAGTGGGCGCCTATAACCTCGTATGCGTGTCGTCTCTCGCGCTGTACCGCCGCTATCGCCCGGAGTCGTTCGCCGAGGTCATCGGGCAGGAGCATGTCACCGACCCGTTGCAGCAGGCGCTGCGGAACAACCGGGTCAATCACGCGTACCTGTTCAGCGGTCCGCGCGGATGCGGCAAGACGACCAGCGCCCGCATCCTGGCCAGGTGCCTGAACTGCGAGCAGGGACCCACGCCCACCCCCTGCGGCGAGTGCCAGTCCTGCCGGGACCTCGCGAGGAACGGCCCGGGTTCCATCGACGTCATCGAGATCGACGCGGCGTCCCACGGTGGCGTGGACGACGCCCGTGAGCTACGGGAGAAGGCGTTCTTCGGGCCGGCCGGCAGTCGTTACAAGATCTACATCATCGACGAGGCCCACATGGTCACCTCGGCCGGGTTCAACGCCCTGCTGAAGGTGGTCGAGGAGCCCCCGGAGCACCTCAAGTTCATCTTCGCCACCACCGAGCCCGAGAAGGTCATCGGGACGATCCGGTCGCGGACCCACCACTACCCCTTCCGGCTCGTACCGCCCGGCACCCTGCGGGAGTACCTCGGCGAGGTGTGCGGCAAGGAGAACATCCCCGTCGAGGACGGGGTGCTCCCGCTCGTCGTGCGGGCCGGTCAGGGGTCCGTCCGTGACTCCATGTCCGTCATGGACCAGCTCCTCGCCGGCGCGCGCGAGGAGGGTGTGACGTATGCCATGGCCACCTCGCTCCTCGGCTACACCGACGGCTCCCTGCTCGACTCCGTCGTCGAGGCCTTCGCCACCGGTGACGGCGCCGCCGCCTTCGAGGTCGTCGACCGTGTCATCGAGGGGGGCAACGACCCGCGCCGCTTCGTCGCCGACCTGCTGGAGCGGCTGCGGGACCTGGTCATCCTCGCCGCCGTTCCGGACGCCGCCGAGAAGGGGCTCATCGACGCCCCCGCCGACGTCATCGAACGCATGCAGGCCCAGGCCGGCACCTTCGGCGCGGCCGAGCTCAGCCGCGCCGCCGACCTCGTCAACGAAGGCCTCACGGAGATGCGCGGTGCCAACTCGCCCCGTCTCCAGCTCGAACTCATCTGCGCGCGCGTGCTGCTCCCCGCGGCCTACGGGGACGAGCGCTCGGTCATGGCCCGCCTCGACCGCATCGAGCGCGGCGTGAACTTCTCGGCCGGCGGCGGCGCTCCCGCGATGGGCTACGTACCGGGCCCGGAGGCGCACGGGGGGGCCGTCCCGGGCCCCTCGACGGCCGCCGTGCCGCCCTCGGCCCCGGTGCCGCCGGGCGGCGGTCCGGCCGCGGCCCGGGCGGCGGTCCGCGCGCAGGGAGGGGCAGGAGGCTCCGGCGGTCCAGGCG
>NZ_LJBR01000612.1 GCF_001282115.1 Streptomyces sp. NRRL B-24085
CCCCACACCTGGGCCCCCCTCAGCAATCAGCACCGGCACCACGCCTCCGCCATAGCCCCGCGGCAACCCTCAGCCCACCACGCCCCCCCAGTCGTCGAATCGCTTCACCAGATCCTGCCCAACCCATTGACGACCTTCAAAGCCCCCGCATACGTTCCTTCGTCGAAGCGCTTCGACAGGGGCCGTCGAACCGAGTCGAATCGGTGACCCCTGCGCGGCGCCCGCCCCGAAGCGACCATCCGACTCCCCGGAGGTACGGGATGTTGACGGCACGAAGGCGTGTGGTGGTGACCGCGGTGGTCCTGGCCGGGTCACTGCTGATGACCGCCTGCGGGGACTCCGACAGCGGGTCCTCCGACGGCAAGACACTGCGGCTGTGGCACTACGAGGGCCCGAGCAGCGCGATGGGCATCGCCTGGAAGGAGGCGATCAAGGAGTTCGAGGCCACGCATCCCGGCGTGAAGGTGGAGTTCGAGGAGAAGAGCTTCGACCAGATCCAGAAGACCGCCCCGATGGTCCTCAACTCCTCGGACGCGCCCGACCTCATGGAGTACAACAAGGGCAACGCGACGGCCGGTCTGCTCTCCAAGCAGGGACTGCTGACCGACCTCACGGAACAGGCGACCGAGCGCGGCTGGGACAAGGCGCTCAGCCCCAGCGTCCGCACCACCAGCCTCTACGACACCAACGGCGTGATGGGCTCCGGCAAGTGGTACGGCGTCCCCAACTACGCCGAGTACACGCTGGTCTACTACAACAAGGACCTCTTCAAGAAGTACGGCGTCGCCGAGCCGAAGACCCTCGCCGAACTGACCGCCGCCATGGACAAGTTCGTCGAGAACAAGGTCACCCCGCTCGCCAACGGCGGCGCCGCCTACCCCGCCCAGCAGTACCTCTACCAGCTCGCGCTCTCGAAGGCCGACCGCGCCTGGGTCGACTCGTACCAGCTCTACAAGGGGAAGACCGACTTCCACGACGCGGCCTGGACCTACGGCGCCGAGACCTTCGCCGACTGGGTCGAGAAGGGCTACTTCAGCAAGAGTTCCAGCGGCCAGAACGAAGAGGCCGCCGGCGTCGCCTTCACCTCCGGCAAGGCGCCCATCCTGTTCTCCGGCAGCTGGTGGTACGGCCGCTTCAAGACGGACAACAAGTTCGACTGGGGCACCTTCCGCTGGCCCGACTCGAAGCTCACCCTCGGCTCCGGCGGCAACCTCTGGGTCGTGCCGAAGGGGTCGAAGAACAAGGACCTCGCCTACGACTTCATCGACATCACCATGTCCAAGAAGATCCAGAACCTGCTCGGCAACTCCGGCGGCGTCCCGGTCGCGGCCGACGCCTCCGCCATCACCGACCCGCAGTCCAAGACCCTGATCGACGACTTCAACACCCTCTCCGAGACCGACGGCCTGGCCTTCTACCCGGACTGGCCCGTCCCCGGCTTCTACGACGTCCTCGTCTCCGCGACCCAGAAGCTGATCACGGGCAGCGAGAAGCCCGAGGGCTACCTCAGCGACCTCCAGGAGGCCTACGACAAGGGCGCGCCGAAGCAATGACGGCGACCGTCGAACGCACCGCGCGGGCGGTCGGCAAGGGCAGCGCCCCCCGGCCCCCGCGCCGCCCCCGCGACGGTCGCCGCCATTGCTTCGGCGCGCCCTT
>NZ_LJBR01000613.1 GCF_001282115.1 Streptomyces sp. NRRL B-24085
ACCCCCAGAACGGATCTCCAGAAGAACCCCTACCTGTCCAACAGCCTCCGCAGCCAAGCCAGATGCGCCGCACGCGCCGCCTGGGACAACGCCGCCTGCGGGGCGAACCCGTCGAACCCGTGGAAACCCCCGGGCCACACGTGCAGCTCCGCCACCCCACCCGCCAGCCAGATCCGGGACGCGTACGAGACGACCTCGTCCCGGAACGTCTCCGCCGACCCCACGTCGAGGAAGGCCGGCGGCAGTCCCGACAGGTCCTCGGCCCGGGCCGGCGCCGCGTACGCCGGCACGTCGGGGCCGCCCCGCAGCTCGCCCAGCAGCGCCGTCCAGCCCGTCTCGTTGGCCGTACGGTCCCAGACGCCCAGCCCCGCCATCTGGTACGTCGAAGGACTGTCGTTGCGGTCGTCCAGCATCGGGCACATCAGCAGTTGCCCCACCGGCCGAGGCCCGTTGCGGTCCCGGGTGAGCAGCGCGAGCGCCGCCGACAGCCCGCCCCCCGCACTCGCACCGGCGATCACGATCCGCTCGGCGTCGCCACCGATCTCCTCCGCGTGCTCGGAGGTCCACACGAGCCCGGCGTAGACGTCCTCGACCGGTGCCGGATGCGGGTGTTCGGGCGCCAGCCGGTACTCGACCGACACCACGACCGCGTCCAGTTCCTTCGCCCAGGCCAGCGGAGCGTCGATGCCGACACGGTTGTTGCCGATGACCATGCCTCCGCCGTGGACGTGGTAGATCACCGGGCGCCCGACCCCCGTGGGTGCCGGCGAGGCGGGCCGGCAGATCAGCAGCGAGATCTCGGGGGTGCCTTCAGGCCCCGGCACCGACCGGTCCTCCACCTCGAAGAACCCGTCCATGGTGAGGTCCAGGTCGGCCAGCATCTGGATGCCCGGTCCCTGGCGCACCTCCTCGATCTCGTCCGGGGTGAGGCCGGGCGAGATCACGTCCTTGATCAGGTCCAGGGCGGCGCTGAGCTCGGGGTCGAAGGGGGGCGGCACATGCGTCATGGCTTCTCCTCACGCGGGGCGCGGCGGCTCGTGGCGTCATGATCGGGGCAACGGCGTCCGTCCGGGGCGCCGCCGTACGGCGGAACCTGCCCGCCGTACGGCGGGCACCGGGCGTCGGCATTCCGTCATGTTCG
>NZ_LJBR01000614.1 GCF_001282115.1 Streptomyces sp. NRRL B-24085
CCACCCGTACGGCCGGAAGCCACCCCCCGTGCGCCCCGCGCGCCGGGCGGTTTCCGCGCAGTTCGGAGCGGTGTGGCTATGCTGCCGAGTTGTTGTGCGGGCCGTACGCGAACCAGCGACGCCGCCCGAAGGGGGGCGGGCCGGTCCGGTCCGACGAGAGCTAGTAGGAGGCGTCCGGCACATGGAGACGACGAGTGGGGCAGTCGCGCAGGCGCCGGCCGCGGAGGGCGGCCAGCAGGTTCCCTCCGCCCGGCGCACGGTCGACCGCTACCTTCAGGCGCCCTTCCCCTGGTACGGCCTCGACGAGGCCTTCACGGGGCCGCGTTGGCTGATGCAGGTCGGCACGTCGGCCGACGGGGCCGTCGAGCACGGGTCGATCGGACACGGCGACGAGCCCTCCGTGAAGAACGAGGCGGGCTCCACGGGTGAGCCGAAGGAGAAGTTCGCGGTCGTGGTGACCGTCGCCGCGAACCCGTCCCGCAGGAGCGCGGACGGCACGGGGCTGCTGGAGGCCACGTCGGTCTCCTCCGCCGCCTGGCTGGCCGGGGTGGGGCTGCTGTCGTTCACCTGGCCCGGCCAGATGGACCACTCGCTGCGCGACGACTGGCTGGACCAGCAGACCGAGACGGCCTGGGTCCTGGCGGACGACCTCGAAGGACCCGACTGGTCCACCCTGTCCCTCCCCGTGGACGGCGTGCCCACGCCCTTCCACTACCGGGAGTCGGAGTTCGGCTGGGTGCTCGCCGGCTCCACCCAGGAGGGGGTGCACGTGGGGGCGTACGGGAGAGGCATGAGCGCCTACGGTCTCGGGTTCGCGATGATCAAGGACATCTCGGCGTACGCGTAGCGCGCGGCGGGGCACCGGTCCGCTGCGGCGCCCCACCCCTGTTCTGCCGTCCCGTCGTCTTTCCGTCCTACCGGCCGAGCCGCCGCCGTACCCGCCGGACCTGGCGGTTGTCGGCGACCGCGTCGAGGAGCCGGCGTCCGGTGCCGGCCCGGTGCGCCGGGCCCTCCAGCCGCAGCAGGGCGCCGTCGCGGACGACGGCGTACGCCACCGGGGCGTCGGTCGTCGGGAGGCCGACCGGGTGGCGCCCGTCCGGCAGCCGGAGCCGGGCGGGCAGCCGCAGGAGGGCCGTCGTCCCGTGGTCTGCGGGAACGATCTCGGCGTCCACCGTCAGCGCCGACACGGTGACCTTGACGCGAGCCGTGCCGCCGGCCGCGGTCGCCGCCACGTACGGCAGCGGAAGCGACCGCTCCCCGCGCCCGGAGTTCGCCGCGGCGGCACCGGCCGTGTCGGCACCGAGCCTGCGCTGGCGCTGGTCCACGTCGAGGGCGAGCTGACCACTGCCCGTCCAGTACGGCAGCGCGAGCCGGCCACCGGTGAGCGCCGGACCCGCTGCCGGGGCCCCCGGAGTGCCGTCGCCGGTGAGGCGGACCATCCGGTCCACGCCCAGCAGTTGGACGTACGCCCACACGTCGTGCACCCCGCGCTCCAACGGCCGTCCGCCAGCGAGCCGTTCGGGGTCGAGGAGCAGCCGCCCGGACGCGACGAGCCGGGAGCGCCCCTCGCCGGCGGGTTCGAGCCGCACCTCCAGGTCGCCCTCCGGGTACCACCAGTCCTCGCGGTCGCGGTCCTTGACGACCAGTTCGGCGTACGCCAGCCGGAACGGATCGCGGACCTCCCAGCCGTCCTCGGTCCCCGGCACCCCCGCCAGCAGCTCGGGGTCCAGCCACCGCTTCCCGTCCCGTTCGACGAGCACCAGCGGCTCACCGTCCCCGCGCAGCAGGTCCAGCGTGACGTCGGCGACCAGCCGGCCGTCCTCCCACCGCAGTCCGCCGACGACGCTGCGGGCCTTGACCTGACGCACGCGCTCGGCGAGGGCGACGGCACCGTCGAAGTCACCGCGTTCGAGGAGTTCGGCGCGCAGCCGGGACACGGTGGGCAGGCCGTCGCGTACGGCGGAGGGAAACTCCTCGACAGCGAGTTTCCGGGCCGCCTCGAAGCGTTCGCGCTGCTCGGCGGGGTCCTCGCGGAGGATCTCGGGTTCGCGGGTTCGGGAGAGGATTTCGACGTGGTAATTGCGGTGCAGGAGGCGGTTCTGGAGGGCGTCGAGGTCGTCCGAGGCCTCGGTGCCGTCCTTGATCTGGCGGACGATGGTGCGGACGTTGTTCCAGAAGCCGAACCGGGGATCGAACCGGTGCTGGGTGTTGTTGCCGCCGTCGTCCCGCTTCATCCAGTAGTAGCAGGGGTAGTCGGTGAGGATCGAGATGCGCTCGGCTTTGAGGTAGGCGGCGCTGACGAAGAGCATGTCCTCGAAGAACCACGGCCCTTCGGGGAACTGGAGGCCGTGCTCCTCGACGAAGGCCCGTCGGAACATCTTGTGCGGGGTCATGCTCTGCATGAGCTCGTCGTTCTCGATCGTGCAGGCGTCCACGGTGTGCCGGAACAGCCGCCGGGGCCGCACCATCGTGCTGGACATCTTGCCGAGCACCACGTCGGCGTCGTTGCGCTTCGCGTGCTCGTACAGCCGCTCCAGGGCCTCGGGCCCGAGGGTGTCGTCGTGGTCGACGAACTGGATGTACTCGCCCTTGGCGTGCCGCATCCCGAGGTTGCGGGGTGCGCCCGGCCACCCGGAGTTGGGCCGGGTGTGCACCTGGACGTTCGGGTGCCCGGCGGCGATCTTCTCCAGCCGGGTCAGCGTGTCGTCGGTCGAGCCGTCGTCGACGTAGATGACCTCGTACTCGTCGGCGGGCAGGCTCTGCCCGAGCAGCGACGGGGCGCACTCGTCGACGTACTTCCCGGTGTTGTAGACGGGAACGATGACGCTGACTTTGACTCTCGGCATTCCACGGACCTTACCCGGCCCGTGGAACACCTCTTCATGGCGTGCGCCTCAGAACTTGTTCTTGGGCGTGATCCCCAGTGACAGCCCCGAAAGCCCCCGCTGCCGTCCCCCCAGCTTC
>NZ_LJBR01000615.1 GCF_001282115.1 Streptomyces sp. NRRL B-24085
CTGAACATTACGCCCGATCCCCCGAGCTGAAACGGGGTTCGGCCGCACGGTTTGGATCATTTTCCGATGAAGCCGCAACCACCACCCGACCGGCGGGAGCTGACAGGACGCGTCCCGTGACCAGCAGAACCAGCAGGGACACACCCCCCGCGACACCCGGCACGGCGAACCCCCACAGGGCCCCGCCGCCCTCGACGACCGGCCCCGCCAGCCCCGTTCCGACCGAGGCGCCCACGGTGAACGTCGTCACGATCCAGGAGAAGGCCTCGGTCACCGTCCCGGCCGGCGCATGCCGGTCGACCAGGACGAAGGCGCAGGCGATCACGGGCGCCAGGAACACACCCGCCAGGACCATCAGCAGCGTCATGGCGACCGCGCCCGGCATCAGCGTCAGCGGCAGGTAACACACCGCCAGGAAGGCCACCAGGACCTGCAGTCGCCGCGCGGGCTCACCGGCCCACTGCCGCGCCCCGTACACCGTGCCGCCCAGCAGGGCCCCCAGACCGATCCCGGCCATCAGCCACCCGTACACCGCGTCCCCGCCGTGCTCGTCCGCGTACGGCACGGAGGCCACCGTGATGGACCCGAGCGCGATCCCGACGAACAGGAAGGCGCCGAGCAGCGCGAGGAGTCCGGACGAGCGCAGCGCCCCGAGCCAGTGCGCCTCGCGCGGCCCGGAACGCCACGCGCGCGAGGGCGGTGACACCACGACCGACAGGGCCCCGAGAACCCCGATCACGTTCAGCACCACCAGCGCCGCCTGCGCCGACCACAGCGACACGCACAGCGTCACCAGCAACGGCCCCACCGTGAACATGACTTCCTGCGCCACCGCGTCCATGGCGTACGCCGTGTGCACCTGGTCCTCCCGGCGCAGCACGCTCGGCCACAGCGCCCGCAGACCGCCCTCCAGCGGCGGCGTGAAGAGCCCCGCGGCCGCCACCGCCCCGTAGGCGAGCGGGAGCGGGCCGGTGCCGGTGAAGGCGAACAGGGCCATCGCGAGGGCCGACACCACGGCGGCCGGGAGCTGCACCCGCGGCTGCCCGTGCAGGTCGACCAGACGCCCGAGCACCGGCTGCCCCACGGCGTTGGCGACCCCGTACACGGCCGCGAGCGCCCCGGCGAGGCTGTACGTGCCGCCCTCCGCCCGGACGAACAGCACGATCGCGATCGCCGCGGTGGCGTTCGGCAACCGGCCCACCAGCGTCCCCGTCAGCAGGCGCGCCGCATGCCTCGCCCTGAGGATCTCCAGGTATCCCGCGGCCATGTCCCGCCTCCAAGTAATACGTATAACTTCGACTCCCATACGTACCATGTGCGCTGTTCGGACGTCCAGACGAAGGAGCGGACCCACGGTGGCACGCAGCAGCACGCGACCGACCAGCCGCGACGTCGCACAGGCGGCCGGCGTGTCCCAGGCCGCCGTCTCCCTCGTCCTCGGCGACAAATGGCGCGGCCGCGTCTCCGAGACCACCGCCCAACGCGTCCGGGAAGCCGCCCGCGACCTCGGCTACCGGCCCAACCTCGCCGCCCGCAACCTCCGCCTCGGCCACACCCGCACCGTCCTCCTCGTCGTCCCCGCCCTCACCACGGAGTTCTTCGCCGGCGTCTACACCGGAGCCGCACGCGTCGCCGCCGACCACGGCTTCGGCGTCGTCCTCTACCCCTCCCCCGAAGGCGTGGTCGGCGGCGACGCGTGCGGCTCCGGGGTAGACGCCCTGGCTCTTATACACAT
>NZ_LJBR01000616.1 GCF_001282115.1 Streptomyces sp. NRRL B-24085
TGGAGAGGGGTAGAAGGGGGTGGTTACCAGGGCATCGCCACCCCGCCGTTCGGACGGAGGATCTGGCCCGTCGTGAAACACGAGGCGTCGGAGGCCAGGTAGAGCACGGCGTGGGCGACGTCCTCCGGTTCGCCCACGCGCCTCAGCGGCGACATGCGGGCCATGAGGGACTCGGTGTGCGCCTGGGCGTCCTCGTCGTGGCGGCGGGTCATGGGGGTGCGGATCCAGCCGGGCGCGACGGCGTTGACCCGGATGCCGTACCGGCCGACCTCGGTGGCCAGTGTCTTCGTGAGCTGTACGACGGCTGCCTTGGCCGCGCCGTAGCAGAGCAGGCCCGGGCCGCCCGTGTCCACGGCACCGGAGGCCATCGTGACGATGCTGCCCCTCGTCCCGCGGTCGAGCATCAGACGGGCCGCCTCCTGGCAGGCGTGGAGCACGCCCTTGAAGTTCACGTTCAGGACGCGGTCGAGGTCCTCGTCCCGGGTCTCCAGGACCGGGCTGCTGTGCATGATCCCGGCGATCGCGGCCAGCACGTCCAGGCGCTCGCACGACGTGATGGCCCGGTGGAGCTGTTCGCGGTCGGTGACGTCGAGGGCGTGGGTGGTGACGGTGCCACCGGCGTCCTTGATCAGGGCCGCGGTCTCGTGCAGTCCGGCCGCGTCGAGGTCGGCGCAGTGGACGGTGGCGCCCGCCTCGGCGAGCAGGACGGCTGTCGCGCGGCCGATACCGCCGGCGGCGCCGGTGACGAACGCGGTGCGTCCGGTGAGGTCGTACGCGCTGACGGCCATGAAGCGACGGTACGAGCGTTTCTGACGGACCGTCAATTGTCTGTACGGCGAGATGTTCTGGAGTGTGCTCCGCCCGGTGTCCTGTGCCGCGGACCGGGGGTCGGGCCGGTCTGGCAGGTCGGACACCAGTACGTGGGGCGCTCGCGGGAGCCGTCGCCCTGGTCGGCGACGCGGAGGGAGGTGCGGCAGCGGAGGCAGGGGCGGGGCGCGCGGCCGTAGACGAAGACGTCCGGGCTGCGGAGGCCGGTCGTGTTGCGGGTCGGGCGGTCGCGGTTGGCTTCCAGGAGTTTCTTGGCGAGCACGGGGAGCTGGGCGGCGCGGTCCGCGGGGAGCGCGCCGACGGGGAGCCAGGGGGTGACGCCGAGCAGGAAGCAGATCTCGCTCTTGAAGACATTGCCGACGCCGGCGAGATTGCGCTGGTCGAGTAGGGCCTCGCCGAGGGGGCGGGCGGGGTCCTGGAGCAGGTTGGCGAGGGCGCGCTCGGGGTCCCAGTCCGGGCCGAGGAGGTCGGGGCCGAGGTGGCCGACGGCCCTGTGCTCGTCCGCGGTGCGGAGCAGTTCGAGGACGGGGAGGCGGTAGCCGACGGCGGTGAGGTCGGTGTTGGCGAGGATCGCGCGGATCTGGTGGGTGGGGCCGCCGTTCCAGCGCTGGTTCGCCGTGTAGATCCTCCAGGAGCCGTCCATGCGGAGGTGGGAGTGGAGGGTCAGGCCGCCCTCGATGCGGGTGAGGAGGTGTTTGCCTCGTGCGGTGACGTCGAGGACTCTGCGGCCTGTGAGGTCGGCTGTGGCGAATTTCGGCACCCTCAGGTCGCTGCGGGTCAGCACCTTGTCCGCGAGGGCCGTGTGGAGGCGCTTCGCGGCTTGCCAGACGGTGTCTCCTTCGGGCATGGGTCCAGGGTGTCATGGGGGGTGGGTGAGTGGGGGCAGGGGGGGGCGGGGGGCGGGGTGTGGCTGGGTGCGAGGTGGTCGCGACCCGGCCGCG
>NZ_LJBR01000617.1 GCF_001282115.1 Streptomyces sp. NRRL B-24085
GTGGCGGCGGGCCCGCGGGGGGACCACGTGGCGCGGGACGAGGAGGGGGCGCGGGGGCATCCGGCGAGCGAGCCCGTGCGCGCGCACCGGGCCGCGGAGGCGGTGTCGGCACCGGTGCGGATCGCCGACGGGGCCACGGTCCGGCTGCTGCGGCCCGGGGACCGGGTGGACGTCATCGCCGCCGAGGAGTCGGCGCTGGGCGGGGACGCCCGGGTGGTCGCGCGCGGGGCACGGGTGACGCGGGTGCCGGAGCCGCCGGACGCAGTGACCGAGGGCGGGGCGCTGGTCGTGCTCTCGGTGCCGCGGGCGACGGCGGCCCGCCTCGCGGGCGCGAGCACTACGGCACGGCTGGCGGTGACGCTGTGTTGAGCCGTGTGATCCGCCTGCTGCGGGGACGGGTGTCAAGTCCCCCTTTGGAGCTACCCGATTGGACAGGGTCACCTCGCGTTGACGTAGGTTGCGGAGCTGTTTGTTCCACAACCTGTGCGTGCGAGAAGAGGCCTCTGGGTGAGCGAGAAGAAGCCGAGCGTCTGGGAGGGCTTCAAGGCCTTCCTGATGCGCGGGAACGTCGTCGATCTGGCAGTCGCGGTGGTCATCGGCGCCGCCTTCACCAACATCGTCAACTCGGTGGTGAAGGGGATCATCAACCCGCTGGTGGGGGCGATCGGCACCAAGAACCTGGACAGCTACAGCTCGTGTCTGCGGGACCCGTGCAAGGTCACGGCGGACGGCACCGTGGTGAGCGGCATCCCGATCCGGTGGGGCTCGGTGCTCGGCGCCACGCTCACCTTCCTGATCACCGCGGCCGTCGTCTACTTCCTGATGGTGCTGCCGATGTCGAAGTACCTGGCCCGGGTGGAGGCCCGCCGGAAGGCGAAGGAGGGGACGCACGAGGTCATCGAGGTGACCGAGCTGGAGGTCCTCAAGGAGATCCGCGACGCCCTGGTCGCCCAGCGGGGCTCGGGCCACGACGGACGCTAGCGCGCCGGGTGCCGCCGCACGCTCAGATGTGGTGGGGCGGCTTCTCGTCGAGGAAGCGCTTCAGGTCGGCCGCGCTGTCGCCGTCGGAGCGCGGCCGGTCGCCCCAGCCCCGGTCGGTGTCGTCCGAGGACTGCTGGTCCAGCGGATCGTCGAAAACCAGCGTGGGCTTCGTCTCGCGGGGCTCGCGGGGCTCGGGGCGGGGGGCGCTGCTCATGGTGCAAGGGTACGGCCCTGCCGGGTCCACAGGGCGGGAGCGGCCGCCCGGCCCGGGTCCCGGTGCGGGTGCGAGTGCGGGTCCGAGTGCTGGTCCGAGTGCGGGTGCGAGTCCGGCCCTGGCTTCTGGCCGGTCGGTGCCGGTGCGGGGTGCACAAGCGTTTCCGGACGACATCTGCTGTGCTTGGCTCCATGACGTCCAGTCCGACACACAGCCCGCTGCGCAGACTCACCGCCCGCGGCCGCGACGAGGCCCATCGGGTCGCCTCGCCGCTGGAGCTCTTCTTCGACCTCTGCTTCGTCGTGGCGATCGCCCAGGCGGGCGTGGCCCTGGTGCACGCCGTCGCCGAAGGGCACGCCGGCGAGGGAATCCTGAACTACGCGATGGTCTTCTTCGCCATCTGGTGGGCGTGGATGAACTTCACGTGGTTCGCCTCGGCGTACGACAACGACGACGCGCTGTACCGGGTCGTCACCCTGGTCCAGATCGCCGGCGTCCTGGTGTTGGCGGCCGGGGTCTCCAGGGCGTTCGAGGACCACGAGTTCCTGGCCGTGCTGGTGGGCTACGTGATCATGCGGCTCGCGTTGATCACGCAGTGGCTGCGGGTAGCGCGTTCGACGGAGGGCGCGGAGCGGACGATGGCCCTGCGGTACGCGTTCGGTGTGCTGCTGTGCCAGGTCGGCTGGATGGGGCTGATCCTGCTGCCCGAGGGCGGGCGGCCCTGGGTGTTCCTGGTGATGGCTGTGCTGGAGATGTGCGTGCCGCCCTTCGCCGAGCGGGATCATCCGACGACGTGGCATCCGCACCACATCGCGGAGCGCTACGGGCTGTTCACGATCATCGTGCTCGGCGAGACGATCGCCGCCGCCACGGTCGCCGTGAAGTCCGGCATCGACGAGAACGACGCCCTGGACGAACTGCTGCCGATCGCCGCGGGCGGGCTCCTGATCATCTTCGCGGCCTGGTGGATCTACTTCGTGGTCCCCATCCACGGCCACCTGCGCTCCAACCGGCACGCGTTCCTGTGGGGTTACGGCCACTACGTGGTGTTCGCCTCGGCCGCCGCGATCGGGGCGGGCCTGGAGGTGGCCGTGGAGCAGGCCGTCGGCAAGGCGCACATCTCGACCCTGGCCGCGTCCGCCGCGGTCACCCTGCCGACCGCGCTCTATCTCCTCACCGTCTGGCTCCTGCACTCGCGCTACTACAAGGTGGGCATCGGGCAGCAACTGGTGCTGCCGGTCACGGCGTTGCTGGTGATCTGCTGCACCTTCCTGGGCGACTGGGCGGTGCTCGCGGCGGGGATCGTGGCGGCGCTGGCCGTGGTGACCGGGACGACGTTGACCGCGCGGATGGGGGCACGGGAGCGGGGGGTGCCGGCCCGGGTGGCGTGATCACGCGATCGTGCGGCCCCGCCGGACTCCGGCGCGGCGGCGGGGCGGCGGGGTGAGAC
>NZ_LJBR01000618.1 GCF_001282115.1 Streptomyces sp. NRRL B-24085
GGGCGAGGGCCCCGGAACCGCCGCCGCCTGGGGCCGGGAGCCCGAGTCGCTGTGGGGCCGGCTCGGTGCCGGGGAATCCCCCGTGACCGGCGGCGGCAGCCCCGTCCCCACCCTCCCCGGCGACTACCCCGCCTACTATGCGGCCGTGGCCAGGGCCCTTGCCGACGGCGGCACCAACCCGGTGACCGCACTGGAGGCGGCCGCCGCCCTCGACGTACTGGAGGCGGCGCGCCGTTCGGCCCACGACGGAGTGGCGGTGGAGCTGTGACGCACAACACCGAGCTGACCCCGAAGTTCCACCCGGAACTGACCCCGCCGCTGGAGGAGCTGGAGGCGCAGGAACGCCGCCTGGTCTTCCGGCAGTTCACCTACGAGGACGCGTGGGCGCTGGGCTCCCTGCTGGTCGGCATGGCCCGGGAGCGGCAGGCACCGGTGGCCGTCGACATCCGCCGCGGCGGCCAGCAGCTCTTCCATGCGGCCCTGCCGGGCTCCACCCCGGACAACGACGCCTGGATCGACCGCAAGCGCCGGGTCGTGGAGCGCTACGGCTCCGCCTCCTACCTGGTCGGCGCCCGTTTCCGCGCCAAGGGCAGCACCTTCGAGGAGTCCTCGCGCCTGGACCCGGACGAGTACGCGGCCCACGGCGGCTCCTTCCCGATCACGGTGGAGGGCGTCGGTGTCGTCGGCACCGTGACGGTCTCGGGTCTGCCCCAGCTCCAGGACCACCGGATGGTGGTAGAGGCGCTGGAGGAGTTCCTGGGCAAGGACCGCTAGCGGAACCGGAATTATCGCCGGGGTCTGCCACGTTGGCACCTGCCATGAAGGAGACCATCGGAAAGCACGGCATCTGGAACGGCGGCGGTCTGCGCGCGGAGGACCCGTCCCAGCGGGGTGAACGCGCCGAGGCCGCCGCCGAGTTGGAGGAGCTCGGGTTCGGCGCGATCTGGCTGGGCGGCAGCAGCTCGGCCGCCAACGCCGCCCCGCTCCTGGAGGCGACCTCCCGGATCGTCGTCGGCACCAGCATCCAGAGCATCTGGGACCACGAGGCCGAGGACGCCGCCGCGAGCTTCGCCGACCTGCGCGCCGCCCACTCCGGCCGCTTCGTCCTGGGCCTGGGCGTCAGTCACGCCAAGCTCGCGGAGCAGTACCGGCGCCCGTACTCGGCCCTGGTGGCCTACCTGGACGCCCTGGACGCGGCGGGAGTGCCGGCCGAGGGCCGCGTCCTGGCCGCGCTGGGCCCGAGGACCGTCGAGCTGGCCCGGGACCGCTCGGCCGGCTCGATCCCGTACCTGATCACCGCGGAGCAGACGGCGAAGTCCCGCGAACTCCTCGGCCCGGAGCCGCTGTTGGCCCCCGAGCTGAAGGTCGTCCTCGAGTCCGACCCGGCGCGGGCCCGCACCCTGGCCCGGGACTACCTGGCCATGTATCTGGGGCTGCCCAACTACACCAACAACTTCCTCCGCAACGGCTTCACGGAGGACGACCTGAAGGACGGCGGCAGCGACCGGCTGGTCGACGCGGTCTTCGCCTGGGGCACGGACGAAAACATCCGGGCCCGCGTCGACGAGTTCATCGCGGCGGGCGCGGACCACGTGGCCCTCCAGGTGGTGGACGGCGGCCCGCGCTACAGCCTCCCGAGGCAGGCCTGGCGCAGGCTCGCGGCACTACTGGCGTGAGGGTGTGCTTTTCAGGGGCGCGGGGAACTGCGCGACAAGCCACAACGGCGCGGCACCCGCCAAACAGCCGCAGTCCCCTGCCCCTTAGGCACCCTTGAACTCCTGCCGCTGACGCCCGAGCCCCGAGATCTCCAGCTCCACCACGTCCCCGGCCCGCAGGTACGGCTTGGGCTCGGGCTCCCCCATCGCCACGCCCGCAGGCGTGCCGGTGTTGATGACGTCACCCGGGTACAGGGTCATGAACTGGCTGACGTACCGCACGACTTCGCCCACCGGGAAGATCTGCTCGGCGGTCGTGCCGTCCTGCTTCAGCTCCCCGTTGACCCACAGCTTCAGGGACAGGCTCTGCGGGTCCGGGACCTCGTCGGCGGTCACCAGCCACGGGCCCAGCGGGTTGAACGTCTCGCAGTTCTTGCCCTTGTCCCACGTCCCGCCGCGCTCGATCTGGAACTCGCGCTCGGACACGTCGTGCGCCACCGCGTACCCGGCGACATGGGCGAGCCCCTCCTCGGCGGACGACAGATAGCGGGCCGTACGCCCGATCACGACCGCCAGCTCGACCTCCCAGTCGGTCTTCACCGACCGGCGGGGCACCAGCACCGTGTCATGGGGGCCGACCACGGTGTCCGCGGCCTTGAAGAAGATCACCGGCTCGGCGGGCGGCTCGGCCCCCGTCTCGCGCGCGTGGTCGTGGTAGTTCAGGCCGATGCAGACGATCTTCCCGATCCGTGCGACCGGCGGCCCGACGCGGAGCCCCGTGGCGTCCAGCGCCGGCAGGTCCCCGGCCTGCGCGGCCGCGCGGACCCGGCCGAGTGCCGCGTCGTCGGCGAGCAGCGTCCCGTCGATGTCGTGCACGACACCGGACAGGTCGCGCAGGACCCCGTCGGCGTCGAGCAGCGCGGGCGTCTCCGTTCCCGCCGTACCGACTCGCAGCAACTTCATGATCACTATCTCCCTCGATGGCGGGGCGTCCTCCGACGGGTGCAGCCATCGGATGACTGGTCGATCCTCCAAGCTGCGCGTCCCGTCCGCAATACCCGGTTCACGGACTGGACCGGTCAGCGGTAGAGGGCGGCCCTCTCGACCGCGGCCCACGTCGAACTGGTCACCACGTACAGGGCGGCCGCCAGGGGCACCACGGCCACGGTGAAGAGCGTGAAGAAGGACATGAAGGGCATCACCCTGGTCACCGCGCCCGCCCCGGGCACCGGCTGCCCGTCGGTCACCGGCACGACCGGGTTCGCGGCCATCATCCGCTTGGTGCGGCGGTAGTTGAAGGTCGCCACCACGACCACGAACGCGAAGAGGCAGACGTACACGAGCCCCGCTCCCCCGAACACCCCGCCGTGGCCGAGCGCGTCCGCCCAGCGTCCGCCGAGCGGTGCGGCGAACAGCTCGTGGCCGAGCAGTTCGTTCGCCCTGCCGCCGATCGTGGTGTTGGAGAAGAGGTGGTACAGCAGGAAGAACGCGGGGAGCTGGAACAGTCCGGGCAGACAGCCGGACAGCGGTGAGACCTTCTCCTCGGCGTGCAGCGCCATCACGGCCTTCTGGAGTTCGGCGGGATCGTCCTTGTGCCGCTTCCGCAGCTCGGCGATCTTCGGCTGGAGCCGGGTGCGGGCCTTCTGGCCGCGGGCGGCGGCGCGGGACAGGGGGTGCACGAGCAGTCGTACGAGAGCGGTGAACAGGACGATCGCGGCGGCGGCCGCGGTGGCGCCGAAGAGGGGGTGGAGCAGGTCGGCGAGGTGTTGGACCAGATCAGCGAAGACGGACATGGGTGAGCCCTCCGGGGGTCTCGTCGTGCCGGGAACAGGGAAAGCGGCATGACGACCCGCGCGGGGTGTCCGTACAGGAGCGGGCCCCTACGCGGCGGTCGCCGGGAGGGCGTGGCCGGGCGCTCGGGGGCGGGAGCGGCCCCTGGCGTCGGGGTCGCGTTGCTGGAGGAAGGCCGTACGGCGGGCGCGGTCGCGGATGGCGGTGCGGACTCGGGTGGGCGGTACGGCGGGCGCGCAGCGCGAGGCGATCAGCGAGCAGGCGACGAACGCGGAGCCGGCCGCGGCGGTCGCGGCGAGCGCGACGGCGGCGGAGAGGCTGCCGGCGTCGAGGAGGACGACGTCGAGGAGGAGGAAGAGCAGCACGGCGGCGGGACGCGGTGTCGTCCAGCGGCGCGTCACGGCCACTCCCCCTCTCGCTGCGAGTCCTCCCCCGGTTATACCTGATCGACCGTGATCGGCTGAAGGAGCCTCCTCGGCTGGAGCAGGGCCCGGCTGACCGGGTCGGCCGGGTCCGGGTCGAGCCCGGGGCCCGGCACCATGAGGACGTCCGCGACGGGTACGACGGTGGCGCAGGCGGGGCATTCGCCCCAGGAGCCGAGTTCGGTGCCGCACTCGGCGTGGTGGAAGGTGCGCAGCGCGCTCTCGCCGTGGTGCTCGCGGCCCCAGCGGCCGAGGGCGCGCAGGGCGGGCCACAGGGCGATGCCGCGCTCGGTGACGACGTACTCGTCGCGCGGCGGGGACTCCTGGTAGCGGCGCTTCTCCAGGATGCCCTCCTCGGTGAGCATCTGGAGGCGGGTGGCGAGGACCGCGCGCGGGATGCCGAGGTGGACGAGGAAGTCGTTGTAGCGCCGGACGCCGTAGAGGGCGTCGCGGATCACGAGCAGGGTCCAGCGCTCGCCGACGATCTCCAGCGCGCGGGCGATCGAGCATTCCTGTGTCGCGTAGTCCTTGCCCAGTGCCATGCCGCCCACTGTAACCATTCTCCCATCATGGGTTCAATGACCGAACCCACTCTGCTACGGTGCCGTGCATGCTTAAGTTCAATGAACGAACTCGCACTGAGGTCAAGGCGTCGCCGACCGCTCCCGACGCGCCCGTCCGGCCCGGGCCCACCCTGGCCCTGACCAGCGCCGCCACCGCCGTCGCCCTCATGACGTACACCGCGCCGGTGGTCCAGCTCCCCGACGTCGCCGCCGACCTGCACACCCCGCTCTCCGCCCAGGCCTGGCTCCTGAACGGCACCCCGCTCGGGCTCGCCGCCCTCCTCCTGGTCGCCGGCAGCCTCGCCGACGACTACGGCCGCCGCCGGATCTTCGCCGCCGGCACCCTCGCCCTCGGCCTCACCACGGCCCTGGGTGCCCTGACCTCGTCCACCTGGCTGTTCACCCTGGCCCGGATCGCCCAGGGCGCGGCCAGCGCGGCGCTCCTCGCGAGCAGCCTCGGCCTGATCGTGCACGCCTTCCCGTCCCCCAGGGGCCGCCTGCACGCGACCGGCGTCTGGGGCGCGTTCGTGAGCGGCGGCATCGCGGTCGGCCCCGTGCTGAGCGGCGCGATGCCGAACTGGAGGGTGTCGTACGGCGTTCTCGGCGCCGCCGCCCTGCTCGTGGCCGCCCTGTCCGCACGGCTCCTGACGGAGTCCCGGGCCCCGCGCGGCGGCCGCCCCGACCTCGCCGGAGCCGTGACCTTCGGGCTCGCTCTGGTCGCCCTGGTGGCCGCGCTGACCCTGGGCCGGGACGGCTGGCTGCGGGCACCGGTCGGGCTGTTGCTGCTGGCGTTCGTGGTCCTGCTCGCCGCGTTCGCCGCGGTGGAACGCCGCTCCGCGACGCCGATGATCGACCTGGAACTGCTGCGCCACCGCCGTTTCCTCGCATCCTCCTCCAGCGGACTGTTCACGGGTCTCGCGGTGATCGGCCTGTTCAGCTTCCTCCCGGCCCTGCTCCAGCAGACCGTCGGCCTGTCCGCGATGGACACCGCCTGGCTCTTCCTCCTCTGGTCCGGGCTGTCCTTCGCGGTCGCCCTCCAGGCCCGGCGCCTGGCCGGCCGGGTGCCGCCGCGCTGGCAGCTCGCGATCGGCTTCCTGCTGCACGCGGCGGGCGTACTGACCATGCTCGGCTCACTGGACGCGGGGTCCTGGGTACGGCTGCTGCCCGGCCTGGTCGTCGCCGGCGTCGGCAGCGGCCTGCTGAACGCGGCGCTCCCGCTGGCCGCCGTGGAGTCCGTCCCGGCCACGCGCGCGGCGATGGGCTCGGGCGCCCAGCAGACCTTCCGTTACATCGGCTCCTGCGCCGGAGTCGCCCTGACCATCGCGATCGCCACCTCCACCGGCGGCGGCCTCGCCCACGGCGCGGACATCGCGATGCTGGTGTCGGCGGTGCTGGCACTGGTGGCGGCGGGGACCGTGGTGGGGCTGCGGGAGCGGTGAGGGCGGTACGGGAGGTGCGGTTCTCAGCGCGGCCGCGCCGAGACGAGCTTGCCCCACACCACCAGCCGGTACCGGGACGTGTACTCCGGCGTGCACGTGGTGAGGGTGAGGTAGTGACCGGGCGCGGTGTAGCCGAAGGCGGGACGGACCGACGAGCGCGGCACGCGGGCGATCACCCCCGAGTCGCGGGCCGAGGTTTGGCGCAGGGTCCGGTCCACGGCGTACGTGTACACCGCGCTCCGCGTCTCCACCCGCACGGTGTCCCCGGGCACGAGCCGGTCGACGTACCGGAAGGGCTCGCCGTGGGAGTTGCGGTGCCCGGCGAGCGCGAAGTTCCCGGCGCCGCCCGGCTGTCCGGTGCCGGGGTAGTGGCCGACGTACCCCTTGTTGAGGACACTGCGCCTGCCGACGCCCTCGGCGACGGGGACGCGGAGGTGGAGGCGGGGGATGCGGAAGACGGCGTAGGCCTGGGAGGGGTCCGGCGCCGGGGTGGTGAGG
>NZ_LJBR01000619.1 GCF_001282115.1 Streptomyces sp. NRRL B-24085
CCGTCGTGGCACAGGCGACTGCATCACCCCAGGGGCGCGGGGAACTGCGCGATCAGCCCCCACCGGCCCGGAGCTGTCCACAAACCCCGCACGGCACTCTGCTTGGCGCCCGGGGCCGAGTCACGCCGGTGACAATGAATCGGTGCGGTACAGGATTCTGGGTGTTGCTCAGGCGGTGGGCGATGACGGTGGCGTCATACCCCTCCGTGGGGTCCGCCTGCGCACGCTGCTCGCCGCGCTCGCCCTCCGGCCCGGCCGCACCGTGGGTTCCGGGACGTTGGTCGACGAGGTCTGGGGAGAGGACCCGCCGCAGGACGCCCCGGCCGCGCTCCAGGCTCTCGTCGGCCGTCTCCGTCGTACCGTCGGCAAGGACGCGGTCGTGTCGGGCCCGGGCGGCTACCGGCTGGCAGCCGCCGAGGACGACGTCGACCTGTACGTCTTCGAGCGGCTCGTACGGCGGGGCACGGCGGCGCTGGCCCACGGCGATGCCCGCACGGCCGCAGAGGACCTCACCGCGGCCCTCGCACTGTGGCGCGGGGACGCCCTCGCCGACCTGCCCGACCGCACCGCCGCGACCCGCCCCGAGGCCCTGCGCATGGAGGCCGTCCGGGCCCGTGTGGAGGCGGATCTGCTGCTCGGCCGCGCCCAGGACGTCGTACCGGAGCTGAAGGAGCTGACGCGAGCGCATCCGTACGACGAACCGCTGCACGTCCTGCTCATCCGCGCCCTGCGCGACAGCGGCCGGGGTGCCGACGCCCTCGCCGCCTACGAGACCGCCCGCCGGACCCTCGCCGACGGCCTCGGCACCGACCCGGGCCCGGAGCTGCGGGAGATGCATGGTGAGCTGTTGACGGCGCCTCCCGGCCGCCCCCGCGTCGAACGTTCCGGCAACATCCGTCCGCGTCTTACCTCTTTCGTGGGCCGGGAACCCGAACTCGACGCCATCCGTTCCGCATTGCACAGGGCCCGCCTCGTCACCCTCACCGGACCGGGCGGATCCGGAAAGACCCGTCTCGCCGAGGAAGCCGCCGCCGGGCTCCCGCAGGCGTGGCTCGTCGAGCTCGCCCCGCTCGACCGGCCGGAGGCGGTGCCCGGCGCGGTGGTCAGTGCGCTCGGTCTGCGCGAGACCGTGCTCAAGACCACCGAGTTCAGGGCCGCCCAGGACGACCCGCTCGCCCTGCTCGTCGAGTACTGCGCCCCGCGCAGCCAGCTCCTGATTCTTGACAACTGCGAACATGTCATCGAGGCGGCGGCCCGTCTCGCGGAGGCCCTCCTCACCCGTTGCCCGGGGCTCACCGTCCTCGCCACCAGCCGTGAACCCCTGGGCGTGCCGGGCGAGTCCGTGCGTCCGGTCGAGCCCCTCCGCCCCGACCAGGCCCACCGGCTCTTCGCCGAGCGCGCCGTCGCCGTCCGCCCCGACGCGGACACCGTGCTCGCCGACCGGGAGGCCGTCGCCGAGATCTGCCGGCGCCTCGACGGGCTGCCCCTCGCCATCGAACTCGCGGCGGCCCGCCTGCGGCTGCTCACCCCCCGCCAGATCGCCGACCGCCTCGACGACCGCTTCCGCCTCCTGACCTCCGGAAGCCGTACCGTCCTGCCCCGCCAGCAGACCCTGCGGGCCGTCGTCGACTGGTCCTGGGAGCTGCTCGACGAGCGGGAGCGGACCCTGCTGTGCGAGGTGTCGGTGTTCGCAGGCGGCTGGGACCTGGAGGCGGCGGAGGCGGTGTGCACCGGGCCGGCCGCCGAGCTCCTCGGCGCTCTCGTGGACAAGTCCCTGATCGTGGCCACCCCGGACGGGCGGGACGCCTCCGGCGGCATGCGCTACCGCATGCTGGAGACCATCCACGAGTACGCCGCCGAACGCGCCGCCGAGCGCCCCGAGCTGCGAGCCGCCGCCGAGCTCCGGCACCGCGCGTGGGCGCGGGCGCTCGTCGAGGAGGCCGAACCGGAGCTGCGTTCGGCCCGGCAGCTCCCGTGGATCTCCCGCCTGGAGACCGAACTGGACAACATCCGGGCGGCCTTCGACCGCACCCTCGTCGCGGGTGACGAGACGGAGGCCACCGCCCTGGCCCTCGGCATGGGCTGGTTCTGGTGGCTGCGCAACTACCGACGCGAGGGCATCTCCTGGGTGGACCGGGTCCTGCGCCTGGGGGTGGTCCTGGACAGGTCGGAAGGCCAACCGGCCCTGACGGCAGAGGAGGGCGAGGACCCTGTCGACGCCTACCTCGCCACCGCCCGCACCGAGACCGGCCACCCGGCGCACCGCCCGCGCATGAACCTCCGCATGCTCCATCTCTTCCTCCGGGCCGAGACCGAGCCCATGGACGGCGACCTGGACCCCCGCCTGCGCCGCTATGTGGAACTCGTCCAGAACCACTTCGCGCGGGGCGGCCCCGACGCCGCCCGCCTCCCCGGCGTCGTCTGGCCCGTGATCGGCATCAGACACACGGATCCGGTGGACATCCGCCCCCTGCTGGACACCTCCGTCGCGCACTGCCGTGCCCACGGCGACGACTGGGCCGTGGCCGCCGCACTGATGCTGCGCACCC
>NZ_LJBR01000062.1 GCF_001282115.1 Streptomyces sp. NRRL B-24085
GTCGTACGACGGGACCCACCGCCCCGCCGTCTCCGGCCCCGCCCTCACCCTGCGCAACCCCGTCTACGCCACCGAGCGGGAGCTCCTCAAGCTCGCCCTCCAGCGCCCCGACCTGGTCTCCCCGGCCTTCGACGCCTACGGCATCGACGAGTTCACCGCCCCGCCCTACGCCGCCGTGCGCCAGGCCATCATGGACGCGGGCGGCGCCGAGCACGGCGTCCAGGACTCCCAGGACTACCTCGTCCGGGTCCGCGAGGCCGCCCCCGACGACGCGGTCCGCGCGATGGTCACGGAGCTGGCCGTCGAGGCGATCATGCGGCGCACGGTCGACGAGGTGTACGCGGGCACGGTCCTGGTCCAGGTCCGCCGACGCGCCGTCGAACGCCGCATCCAGGAGATCCAGGGCACCCTCATCCGCCTCGGCACCGGCGGCGACCCGGCCCACCTGGCCGCCGTGCAGAACGAGATGTGGGTGCTCCAGCAGTACGACCAGGCACTGCGCGAGCACGGGGCCGCCGCCCTCTAGCGACGCGCACGGCGGAGTCACTGCGCGGTCACGGCCCGATTGCAAAAAGTCACCGCACGCCCCTCGTGGCGGCGATGTGTCGTACTCCACACTGGGTTCCGGTGCCTGAGTCCTCGGAGCGCGGCCGATCCGTCCCCGACGGGTCCCACACCCCCGCGGTTCCGCTCATCGCGTACGGGACGGACAGCGGCGAGGCCGCCGACTCCGCCCCCGAAGTACCGCTGCCGCCCTCCTTGGCAGCGATCATCCTGGAGGTCGCCCCCGTGCAGACCCAGACCCTCACCCAGACCGAGAACAGTACGGACGACACGACCGAGCAGGACGCCGATCCCGACGTCCTCGTCGCGGTGCCCCCGCAGAACCGTGTCGCGCACCACCCCGAGGCGGAGCAGGACGCCCCGCCCGCGGAAGTGATCGAGAACGTGGAGACCGAGCCGGTCGAACCGCCCGAGCCGCCCCGCGGCCGCGTCGACACCGGCGGCCCGTCCTCGGACCTGTTCCGCCAGTACCTGCGGGAGATCGGCCGCATTCCGCTGCTCACCGCGGCCGAGGAGGTCGAACTCGCCCGCCGGGTCGAGGCCGGCCTGTTCGCCGAGGAGAAACTGAGCAACACCCCCGACCTGGACAGCCAGTTGGCGCTCGACCTGGACCGTCTGGTCGTGCTCGGCCGGATGGCCAAGCGCCGCCTCATCGAGGCGAACCTGCGGCTCGTCGTGTCCGTCGCGAAACGGTACGTCGGCCGCGGCCTGACCATGCTCGACCTGGTCCAGGAGGGCAACCTCGGCCTGATCCGCGCCGTCGAGAAGTTCGACTACGCCCGTGGCTACAAGTTCTCCACGTACGCCACCTGGTGGATCCGCCAGGCCATGTCCCGGGCCCTCGCCGACCAGGCCCGCACGATCAGGGTCCCGGTCCACGTCGTCGAGCTGATCAACCGGGTCGTCCGCGTCCAGCGCCGGATGCTCCAGGAACGCGGGTACGAACCGACCCCGGAAGAGGTCGCCGCCCACCTCGACCTCGCGCCGGAGCGGGTGAGCGAGGTGCTGCGCCTCGCCCAGGAGCCGGTGTCGTTGCACGCGCCGGTGGGCGAGGAGGACGACGTCGCCCTCGGTGACCTCATCGAGGACGGGGACGCGGCGTCTCCGGTCGAGTCGGCCGCGTTCCTGCTGCTCAGGGAGCACCTGGAGGCGGTGCTGTCCACGCTGGGGGAGCGGGAGAGGAAGGTCGTGCAGCTGCGGTACGGCTTGGCTGACGGCCGTCCTCGTACGTTGGAGGAGATCGGGCGGATCTTCGGGGTCACCCGGGAGCGGATACGGCAGATCGAGTCCAAGACGCTCAACAAGCTGCGGGATCATGCTTTTGCGGATCAGCTTCGGGGCTACCTGGATTGACGCCGTCTGCGGCCCGGTGGGGGCTGGTCGCGCAGTTCCCCGCGCCCCTATGGGTGGGACCAGCCCCCCTGCCTTACTAATCCACCTCCGCCACCGCCTGCGCGAACTGTGCCTTGTACAGGCGGGCGTATGCCCCGTCCGCCTCCAACAGGTCGGTATGCGTGCCCTGTTCGACGATCGAGCCGTTCTCCATCACCAGGATGGTGTCGGCGTCGCGGATCGTCGACAGCCGGTGGGCGATCACGAACGACGTGCGGCCGTGGGCCAGTTTGGCCATCGCCTTCTGGATCAGGACCTCGGTGCGGGTGTCCACCGAACTCGTCGCCTCGTCCAGGACCAGGATCACCGGGTCCGACAGGAACGCCCGCGCGATGGTGATGAGCTGCTTCTCGCCCGCGCTCACCCCGCTGCCCTCGTCGTCGATGACGGTGTCGTAGCCGTCGGGGAGCGTGCGGATGAAGCGGTCCGCGTGGGCCGCCCGGGCCGCCTCCTCGATCTCGCCCCGGGTGACCTCGCGCGTGGCGCCGTACGCGATGTTCTCCGCGATCGTGCCGCCGAACAGCCAGGTGTCCTGGAGGACCATGCCGATCGCGGCGCGCAGGTCGTCCCGGGACATCGTGGCGATGTCCACCCCGTCCAGGGTGATCCGGCCGCCCGAGACGTCGTAGAACCGCATGAGGAGGTTGACCAGGGTCGTCTTGCCGGCGCCGGTCGGGCCGACGATCGCGACGGTGTGCCCGGGCTCGACCTTCAGTGAGAGGTCCTCGATGAGCGGCTTCTCGGGGTCGTAGCGGAAGGAGACGTGCTCCAGGGCGACCCGCCCGCGCAGTTCCTCCGGCTTCGCGCCCGGGACCGGGTCCGCCTGCTGCTCCTCCGCGTCCAGGAGCTCGAAGATCCGTTCCGCGGAGGCCACGCCCGACTGCACCAGGTTCGCCATCGACGCGACCTGCGTCAGCGGCATCGAGAACTGCCGGGAGTACTGGATGAAGGCCTGCACGTCACCGATGGAGAGGGAACCGGAG
This sequence comes from Streptomyces sp. NRRL B-24085, assembly GCF_001282115.1. Classification (GTDB taxonomy): domain Bacteria; phylum Actinomycetota; class Actinomycetes; order Streptomycetales; family Streptomycetaceae; genus Streptomyces. The sequence goes on from NZ_LJBR01000062.1 coordinate 2,940, forward strand.
GCGACCCGCAGGCCGCCGACGACCGCCACCAGGACGTAGTTCAGGTTCGAGACGAACATCATCAGCGGCTGCATGACCCCGCTGTTGAACTGCGCCTTGAACCCGGCCTCGTACAGCGCCTCGTTCTGCTCGGCGAACTGCGCGGCCGACTCGTCCTGGCGGCCGAACACCTTCACCAGGGTGTGCCCGGTGTACATCTCCTCGATGTGGGCGTTGAGCTTGCCGGTGGAGCGCCACTGCTGCACGAAGTGCGGCTGCGAGCGCTTGCCCACACGCGTGGCGACGACGAACGACAGCGGCACGGTGACCAGCGCGACCAGGGCCAGCAGCCAGGACACCCAGAACATCATCGCGAGCACGCCGATGATCGTGAGCAGCGAGTTGATGAGCTGGCCCATCGACTGCTGGAGGGTCTGGCCGATGTTGTCGATGTCGTTCGTGGCCCGGGACAGGACCTCGCCGCGCTGGCGCTTGTCGAAGTACGACAGCGGCAGCCGCGACAGCTTCGTCTGGACGTCCTCGCGCATCCGGAACATCGTGCGGTTGACGGTCCGGTTGACCAGCCGGGTCGCCACCGCCATCAGCAGCCCGGCGATCAGGAACACCCCGACCGCGAACAGCAGGACATGCCCGACCGCGGTGAAGTCGATGCCCTGGCCGGGCGTGAAGTCGGTGCTGCGGAGCATGTCGGCGACCTGACCGTCGCCGCGCTCCCGCATCCGCGCGAGGATCTCCTCCTTGCTCGCGCCGGCCGGCATCTGCCGTCCGATGATGCCCGCGAAGACCAGGTCGGTGGCCTCGCCGAGGATCTTGGGTCCGACCACGTTCAGGCCCACGCTCACCACCACGCAGGCCAGCATCGCGTAGAGGGTGAACCGCTCCGGCTTGAACTGGGCGAGCAGCCGCCTGCCGGACACCTTGAAGTCCAGCGAGCGGGTCTCGGGACCGCCGCCTGCCATCATGCGCCCCATGGGCCCGGCCATCAGGCAGCCTCCGCTTCCGTGAGCTGGGAGAGCACGATCTCCCGGTAGGTCTCGTTGTCCGCCATCAGCTCGCGGTGGGTGCCGGTGCCGACGACCCGGCCCTCGTCGAGGACGACGATCCGGTCGGCGTCGCGGATGGTGGCCACCCGCTGGGCGACGATCACGACGGTCGCCTCCGAGGTCTCCTCGGCGAGCGCCGCCCTGAGGGCCGCGTCGGTCGCGTAGTCGAGGGCGGAGAAGGAGTCGTCGAAGAGGTAGATCTCCGGCCGCTGCACGAGCGTGCGCGCGATGGCGAGCCGCTGCCGCTGGCCGCCGGAGACGTTGGTGCCGCCCTGGGCGACGGGGGAGTCGAGGCCGTTCTCCAGCCGCTCGACGAAGTCCTTGGCCTGCGCCACCTCCAGCGCGTGCCACAGCTCCTCGTCCGTGGCGTCCGGATTGCCGTAGCGGAGGTTGGTGGCGACCGTGCCCGCGAAGAGGTACGGCTTCTGCGGGACGAGCCCGACGGTCTTCGCGAGCAGCTTCGGGTCGATGGTCGAGACCTCGGTGCCGTCGACCAGCACCTCGCCGTCGGTCGCGTCGAAGAGCCGGGGGACCAGGCCGAGCAGCGTGGACTTGCCGCTGCCGGTCGAGCCGATCACGGCGGTCACCTCACCGGGCCGGGCCACCAGGTCGATCGCCTTGAGCACCGGCTCCTCGGCACCCGGATAGCGGAAGCCCGCACCCCGGATCTCCAGGTGCCCGTGCCGGCGCAGCTCGCGGACGGGGGCCGTGGGTGGCACCACGCTGGAGGAGGTGTCGAGGACCTCCTGGACGCGCTCGGCGCACACCTCGGCGCGCGGCACCATCATGAACATGAAGGTGGCCATCATCACGGACATGACGATCTGCATCAGATAGGCGAGGAACGCGGTCAGGTCGCCGATCTGCATCCCGCCGCTGTCGATCCGGTGCGCGCCGAACCACACCACGGCGATCGAGGACAGGTTCACCGTCGTCATGACCACGGGGAACATCAGCGCGAGCAGGTTGCCGGTCCTGAGGGACATCTCCGTCAGGTCGGTGTTCGCCTTCCGGAAGCGGTCCTCCTCGTACTCGTCCCGGACGAACGCCCGGATGACCCGGTTGCCGGTGATCTGCTCGCGCAGCACCCGGTTCACCGTGTCGAGCCGGACCTGCATGGACCGGAACAGCGGGCGCAGCCGCCGTACGATCAACGTCACGCAGATGCCCAGCGTCGGCACCACGGCCACCAGCACCCCGGACAGCGGCACGTCCAGGCCGAGCGCCAGCACGATGCCGCCCACGCACATGATGGGCGCCGACACCATCAGGGTGAACGTCATCAGGGCCAGCATCTGGACCTGCTGCACGTCATTGGTCGTACGGGTGATCAGGGAGGGTGCGCCGAACTGGCCCACCTCACGCGCCGAGAACGACTGCACCCGGTCGAAGACCGCCGCCCGCACGTCCCGGCCGAGCGCGGCCGCGGTCCGGGCGCCGTAGAACACGGCCCCGATGTTGCACACCACCTGCGCCAGCGAGATGCCGATCATCAGGGCGCCGTAGCTGAGGATGTAGCCGGTGTCGCCGTTCACGACGCCTTCGTCGATGATGTCCGCGTTCAACGTGGGCAGGTAGAGGGTGGCGCAGGTCTGGAGGAACTGCAGCAGCACCAGGATGGTGATGGGTTTCTTGTAGGGCCTGAGATAGGTCCGCAGAAGTCGTATGAGCACGCTACGTCTCTCGGAGTCGGCGACGGGGCGAGTGGTTGCCCCTGGCCCCTATCGTCGGGCACTCCACCCGTGTTACCTCAACCGATTAAGCCGACAGCGGTGCCGCGTACGGCCCTACGGGTCACCGTGAGCGCCGACTCCTACCGGACCCTTACCTTCCGGCTCTAGCGGAACGCCCCGGGGTACGTCTGCTCCCGCACCGACACGAACTGCTGCCGCACCGCCTGTCCCACCGCCAGCTCCTCGCCCGGCTCCAGGACCTGCGCGGCCGGGCCCTGCCACATCGGCGGGGTGCGCGGGTCGAGCGTGCCCTGGGACACCCCGAGCGCCCAGGCCGCCTGGCGGGCGGCACCGATCGCCGCGTAGTCCGCCGGCTGCGGCACCACGACCTGCGCGCCGAACAGCGCGGGCGCGGCGGCCTGGACGGCGGACAGCTCGGCGGCCGCCCCCAGCAGGAAGACCCGGCGCACCTCGACACCCCGGCCGCGCAGCACGTCCAGCGCGTCGGCGAGCCCGCACAGCATGCCCTCGAACGCGGCCCGCGCCAGGTGCTCCGGCTTCATCGACTCCCGTCGGAGCCCGCTCAGCGTCCCCGCGGTGTGCGGCAGGTTCGGCGTCCGCTCACCTTCCAGATAGGGCAGCAGTACGAGGCCGTGGGCGCCCGGCGTCGACTTCACCGCCAGGTCGGACAGGCTCTCCAGGTCGCTCAGCCCGAGCATCTCGGCGGCCCCGCGCAGGGTCCGTACGGCGTTCAGGGTGGTGACGACGGGCAGGTGCATGCCGGTCGCGTCGGCCAGGGCGGTGATCATCCCGGTGTTGTCGACGAGCGCCTCGGGGTGCACGGCCATCACCGAGCCGGAGGCACCCAGCGAGACCACGGCGTCCCCGAGCCCGATCCCGAGCCCGAAGGCGGCGGCCATGGTCTCCCCGGTGCCGGCGGAGATCAGCAGCCCCTCCGGGGTCGTACCGGCCGCGTCCGCGGGGCCGATCACCTCGGGGAGCATCGCCTGGTGGCCGAGGGCCAGCTCGACCAGGTCGGAGCGGTAGGCGCCGGTGGCGGCGGACCAGTAGCCGGTGCCGGAGGCGCCGCCGCGGTCGGTGGTCCTGCGCACCGGCCGGCCGAGGAGCTGCCACACCAGCCAGTCGTGCGCCTGGAGGAGGACGGCGGTGCGCAGGGCGGCGTCGGGCTCGGTCTTGTTGAGCCAGCGCAGCTTGGTGACGGGCTGCGCGGCCTGCGGGACGCACCCCACGGCCTGCGCCCAGGCCTCCCGTCCGCCGAGCGCGTCCACCAGGTCGGCCGCGGCGACCTGCGCGCGCTTGTCCCCGCCGACCATGGCGGGGCGCACGGTGTTGCCCTGCGCGTCGAGCGGCACGACGGCGTTCTGCTGGGCCGACACACCGATGGCCTGCACTCCTTCGAGGAGACCGCCGCCGGCGGCCTCACCGAGTGACAGGAGCCAGGCCTGGGGGTCGACGTCGGACGGACGGCCCTCGACCGGGTGCGGCGCGTACCCCTGTTTGAGCACGGCACCCGTGTCCGCGTCGCAGACGACGATGCGAGTGAATTCGGGTGAGCTGTCCAACCCGGCGACTATCCCCATGGCGGAAATTCTATGGGCGTAGCGTCGCCGCGGTGTGCGCGGTCACGCGGGTGCGGGACCGGCGCCGCCGGTCCCGCACCCGCGAAGTGAGCCGCGTCACCCTCGGTTCATGTGGTGCTCGTGCCCCAGTCGTCCTGGGCGGTGCCGTTCGTGTTGCGGTCCCGCAGCGAGCGCACCCGCTGCGTCACGGACTCCGGCACCCGGTCACCCACCTTGTCGCTGACCGCGTGGTACGCCTTCCCGGCGAACTGGCGGCCCTGCTGGGCGGCGGTCTCCGCGGTGTTGCGGACGGCCGGGTTCTGGGCGACCTGACGAGCTGACTTCTTCAACTGTTCGTAGCGCTCGCGCCCGGCACGGGTGCCCAGCACGTAACCCAGAGTCAGTCCGACCACGAACGTGAGCTTGTAGCGCATGGCGGCCACCCTTCCTTGCGTAGGTATCCGGTGCGACGTCGGTGTCGGTATCGGTGTCGGTTCCGGCGGCGACGGAACCGATTGGCGGAGCACCCCCCTGCTTGCGCTAATGTATGTGTCGCAGCGAGCGCCCGCCCCCTGGCGAATACCCAGGGAGGTACGTTCGATGCAACGAGGCGATCCTCCGTAGCTCAATTGGCAGAGCAGCCGGCTGTTAACCGGCAGGTTACTGGTTCGAGTCCAGTCGGGGGAGCTTCGATCTTCCGTAGCTCAATTGGCAGAGCAGCCGGCTGTTAACCGGCAGGTTACTGGTTCGAGTCCAGTCGGGAGAGCAGGAAGAGGAAGGGCCCCCGATGGGGTCCTTTTTCATGTCCGGGGGAACTGCCCAGGTCACAGCGGAGTCCTGAAGGGCAGGCGAAGTCGCCCCTGCGGAGCAGGAGATCGTATGAGCGGCTATGCTGCGGCAGACGGCGCGCACGCATGTACGCGACACGCCGCTATGGGGCGGTAGCTCAGCCGGTTAGAGCAGCGGACTCATAATCCGTCGGCCGTGGGTTCGAGTCCCACCCGCCCCACCTTGCACTTCAGTGACCTTGCGGAAACGTTCCTTGCGGGCTGTGAGGTCTTTGCCGCGATTCCCTGCGGAGGCCGGAGAACGGGGGCCGGGCTCGTCCGGCGGCAGCCACCGGCAGTGAGCCAGGAGCTGACGCCGGCACCCGTTACCGCGAGCCCGGCGGTGCCCCGGTGCGCGGATCGTGTCCTCGCACCGCCAAGACTCACCCGGCGAACGGCGGTTGGGGTGGGACCGGGCCCTCGCCCGCGTAGGTGTCGCCGAGCGGTGCCGACGGCGCGTCGTCCTCGGCGAGCGTCAGACTGGGCCAGGGGCCGGCCAGGGCGGCGTCGTCCAGGATGATGCCGAGGTGGTCGAGGACCAGGGCCACCACCGGAGCCATCCCCGTGTCCTCACCCTCGTGCGCGGCGAGTGCCGCTTCCACCCGGTCCCACCAGGAGTCGGCCCGCGCGGGGCGCGTGTGCTCCATGCCCGGCTCGAAGTTCTCGACGCACTCGCCGTCGCGCCAGTACTGGAACACGTCGAGTCCATCGGTGGTCAGCACGCTGTACGTCTCGGTGCCGCGGGACAGCTCCGTGAGCGCTTCCTTCCAGGATCCGACGGCACCGTCCTCCTCGACGCAGAAGGCCCACTCGCCGAGCCTCCCGGACCGCAGCAGCGAAACCCCTTCGTCACCGGAGTCCGAGAGGAGATCCGAGGCCTCGTCGGCGTCGAGCGGACGCGCCTGCCCGGGGTCGGCCCCGTACCGGAGGAAGACCTCGTCAGGGCTCAGTCCCCGGGTGAAAGTGACGCACATCCAGGCCGTCGCCCAGGTGAGCGAACGCACGTCCGTGCCAGTCATGTCTGCCTCCGTCATTCACAGCCTTGGCCGAGGCCCCGGCGTCCTTCGCGGACGCCGGGGCCGGGTTCATCATGCCGGGTCCGGGCAGCGGGCCCGGTCACGGGGGGAGCGGGCTCTACGCCGTGAACTCGATGCGGAACGGGTCGCCGTCCACGAGCCGCTGGTACTTGCGCAGGGAGCCGAGGACCCCGCCCGCCGAGCTGTTGGCGCGCTGGGTGATGTGGAGCCGCAGACAGGTCTCGGTGCCCGAGGTCGGGCGGGTGGGCCAGGTCGCGGGGGCGGACCAGATGCCGTTGACCACCTGCGGGGTCAGTTCGGCGCACAGGGTGCCGTCCTGACCGCCCTCCGACGTGCTCGCGGGCGGGAACTCGTCGCAACTGTCCGCGCCGGTCACCCCCGGGTACAGGTTGGTGAAGGGCGTACAGGTCGCGGCGCGGTTGGCGTTCGCCTTGGTCTGGTTGACCGCGTGGAGGACGTCGGTGCCCCGCCGCCTCATGATCTCCTCGTAGATGGGCACGACGATGCCGTACTTCGCGTGCCCCCGCGAGTAGCTCAGCACCGGCATCTCGTCGGTCGGTATGACGCAGCCGCGCAGCCGGGGCTGCTCCATGTCGCAGCGGATCTCGCCGGTCGCGGGGCTGGACCAGGAGGCGCTGGGGTCGACCGGGGTCGCGCCGGGCATCGTCACGTACATCTTGTAGCTGGTGCGGAAGGAGGAACGGGTGGTGTTCGCCGCGAAGGCGCCGCCGTTGTACTTGGTCTTCCCGGTCTTCTCCGTGCCGGGTGTCAGCTCCGAGGTGCCGTACCAGGGCTGCTTCGTCACCGTCGTGCAGCCGGCACCGCAGCCCACCTGAACCTTCACCACGAGACTCTTCACGTCGCCGGTGACCCGGACCAGTCTCGCGGTGATCGTCTCGTTGAGGTCGAGGGACTTGTAGGAGGTGGCGAGGGTGGAGTTGACCTGGATGAGGCCGGTGCCGATGGTCTTGCCGTTCGCGTCGTAGAGGGTGTACGTGACCTCGGCGCCGTTCAGGCACAGGCCGCCGGTGCGGCTCCAGCTCCAGTTTCCGGGATTGGTCAGTACGCACGAGGGCGGGGGCGGCTCGGGGTCGTCGGCGTCCGGCTCGAACTCCGTGCCCAGACCGTCGCCCCCCGGGTCGTCGGCGGCGAGGCCGGCGGCCGCCGGGGCGGCGGCAGCGGTCTTCGTACGGGGCGCCGAGGCCGTCGCGCCGTCCACGCTCACACACGCGGTGACGGCGTCGGGCACCGTCGCGCGGGCCGCGGCGGGGAGCCGGGTGCAGGTGTCCTCGGCGGCGAACGCGGCGGTCTCAAGGACCGTGGCCGGAGCGGTGGGACCAGCGTCCGCGGCCGGGTCTGCCGCCGCGGTGAGGGACGTACGGGCCGGTGCGGGCCGGTCCTCGGCGGCGCCGGCGGTACCGGTCGCCGTGAGGGCCATGGTGAGGAGCGGAGCGACCAGCACCCATCTGATGCGTGATGAGGTCATGACTTCTCTCTGCCGGGGTGGGAAAGGAGGGCGTGGGTCGGCGGCCGGGCTGTCGCGCCCGGCCGCCGGATGCGCGTGGGTCGGTGCCGCTGCTCAGAAGATGGACGACAGGACCTTGGTGGCCCCCGACACGACGTCCTCGCCGACGTCGGCGATCTTGCCGACGACGGGCTTGATGAGCTTGCCGCCGGCCGCCTTGTCCGCGGCACCGATCCACTTGGACTGGCCGAAGGTGACCAGACTCAGGCCGGTGCCGACGGCGGATTCGATGAACTCGCCGCTGGAGAAGCCGTGTTCGATACCGGTGAACAGGGTGCCGAGGGCGCCGGCGCCCATCGAGACCGCGGAGAAGAAGCCGGCCGCCGCGGCCGCCGGGGGGAACACGAAGGCGGCGAGGGCACAGCCCGCGGCCAGGAACCCGGCGCCGACGCTGATGGCGTTGAACGCGTCGGCGTAGAAGCCGGCGTCGTTCCACCACTCGTCGGTGTCCCCACCGGTGCCGTTGGGGTTGATCTGGTCGTTGGTGTCCTTGTCGGCCGGGTCGGTGCCGTTCTGCCGCGCCCGGCGGGCCTCCTCGAGGGCGGCCTCGGCAGCCGCCTGGGCCTCGGCCGCGCGCTTGGCCGCGACGATCTGCTTGGCCTGGACGGCCGCGGCGGCGGCCGTCGCCGCGTCCTTGCCCGCCGCGATCGAGGAAGCACGGGCGGCGGCGGCCGAAGCCTGGGCGTTGTACGACGACTTGAGGGCGGAGCGGGCGGAGTCCATCGCCTTGTTCGCCGAGTAGTTCGCGGAGCGGGCGGCACGCCGGGCGGTGGACGCCGCGACGGTCGCCCTGTTCGCGGACGCCTTGGCGTCGGCCGCTGACTTGTCGGCGGCGTCCGCGTTCCGCCGGGCCTCGTCGGCGTAACTGTCGGCCTTGGCCGCGGAGTCGAGTGCCTTGGCCGCCCACTCCTTGGCCTCGGCGGCGGCGTTGCGGGCGTCGGCGCCGGCCTTCGACGCCAGGGCGGCGTTCTCCTGCGCCTTCTGGGCGATCTTCGCCGCGGCCGCGATGGCGCCACGGACCGCGGCGACATGGGTGGCGGTGTCGTGGTCGAGCTGGGCCGTCCGGTACTGCACCAGGGAGACGAAGTTGCGGCGCATCCAGGTGGGCCCCTCCATGGCCACCTCGGCGTACGCCCGGGTGAAGGCACCCCCGCTGATCATGAGCTGGCCGGTGAGGACGGCGTCGTCCTCCGCGATCGCCAGGGGGTAGTCGTGGTCGAAGAAGTTCTGCAGCGATTCGGTGGTGTTGATGCTGAGGGCCTTGTTCGCCGCGGCGGTGACGGCCCTGCCCGGGTTCGAGTTCAGGATCCGGCCGATCGCCACCCGGTTGTCCTCGTCGGAGGCCTTCTTCATGCCGCTGGTGAGGAAGTCGCCGACCGCCTTGGACTCGGTGCTCCGCAGGGCGTTCAGGGCCGCTTCGGCGATCTTGGGTGCGGCGACCGTGGCCACGTGGAGCGTGGTCTCCCGGTCGTCCTGTCCCTGGGCCAGGACCCGGTCGAGGTCGATCCAGGCGTACACGTCGTCGTCCGAGCCGGAGAGGGCGAACTGGGCCGCCTGCCGGGTCCAGGCGCCTCTGGAGTTGAGCAGGGCGACGGCCGCCTTGCGCCCGTGGACCGCCGCGGCCGCCATGTCGCCCGCCGCCAGCGCCTGTTCGGCCTTGGCGATCAGATCCTTGGTGGCCTGGTCGGTCTGCTGCGCCTGGGCCACCTTGTTCTGATAGGTCGTCAGCTCCTTCGACTCGATCTCGGCGAGCAGCCGGACCTCCTCGATGGCCTGAAGTTTGTCCTGTTCGAGGGTTTCCGCCTCGGCCTTCCGCGCGTTCTGCTCCACCAGGATGGCGTCCGAGACGGCCTTGGTGGCGGTGTTGGCGGCCAGTACGGCAGCCGCCGCGTGGGCGGTGGACCTGTTGGCGTAGTCGACGGCCTTGCCCGCGTACCGTACGGCTTCCTCGGCGGCGGCCGCCGCCTTGTCGGCGTGGTCCGCCGCGGAGTTGGCCGCGTCCCGGGCGGTGCGGGCGGCCGTGGCCGCGGACGCGGCGAGGGCCTGGGCGGTGGAGGCGGCGTTGGTGGCCCGGTTCGCGGCAGCGGAGGCGATCGCGGCCTGGCGCTTGGCCTCCGCGGCCTCCGACTGCGCGGCGCCGGCGGCGGCACCGGCCTGGGCGGAGGCGTTCGCGGCGGCGGCCGCGTTCCGTGCGGCGGAGGCGGCCGCGGAACCGGCGGCGGCGGCCTTGGTTCCGGCGATGGCGGCCTGGTCGGCGGCCTTGGCCGCCGTGCGCGCCTTCGCCGCGGCGTTGCGGGCGGCGACCGCCGCGTTCTTGGCGGCCTCGGCCTTGCCGGCGTCCTTGGAGGCACCGATCGCGGCGTTGTAGGCGCGGGCCGCGGCGCTGCCGGCGTTCGCGGCGGCCTGGGCGGCGCCGGTGGCGGCCCAGGAGGCGCGGCGGGACGCCTGCACCGCGGCGTTCGAGGCGTTGATGGCGTTGCGGGCGGCGTCCGCCGCGCCCTTCGCGGCGGACGCCGCCTTGCGGGCCGCCGCCCCGGACTTCTGCACGTCCTCCTTGGCGGCGGATGCCTCGGCGGCGGCCTTCTCCGCCGCCTCCTTCGCCTTCTCGGCCGCGGTCTGGGCGCGCGCGGAGGCCTCGACGGCGAGGTTCGTCTCCCGCTCGGCGCGCTTGCCCTCCCGCACCACGACGGCGACGAGCTCCTCGATCGTCGCCGACTCCTGGTCCCGGGCGCGGGCTATGTGCTGCCCGGTCTCGATGAACCACTCCACGTCCGACGCGGTGCCGCTGAGAGCACGGTCGGCGTACTTCTGCACCTCGGGGCCCGCCTGCGTCAGCATGGCGGAGACCTGGACCCGGGCGTCCTCGAGGCGCGCGTCGTACTGCTTGTCGGTGAGGAACGTGATGAGGGTCGGCTGGGTGCCGGTGTTCAGGGCGGCGGTGGCGTCCCGCTGGACCGCCTTGTCGCCGGTGGCCGACACGATGGAGGTGGCCACCTGGAGGTCCTCGAGGATGGCGGGTTTGAAGCCGCCCGCCAGGAACTCGGCGATGGCGGCGTCACCGCTGTCGAGGGCGGCGACCGCCGCACGGCGCAGGCCCTTGCCCGCGCGGTCCAGGCTGCTGACGATGGCGACGCGGTTGTCCTGCACCGTCTGGACCGGGAGGGTCTCGGTCAGGAAGGTCTGGATCTCGCTGTCGGAACCGGACAGGGCGGCGGCGGCCGCGGCCTTGACGCCCTTTCCGCCCGATATCCAGGCTTTGACGACCTTCGCCCGCTCGGTGTCCGGCAGCGGGACCGGGTCGGGCGCCGTACCCTCCGCCGCGGCGGCGGCCGGGGGGAGGAGCACCGAGGGTGCGGAGGCCAGGGCGGTGGTGGCGGCGAGTGCGCCGAGCACGCGGCGCCGGCTCCAGAAAACGGTCTGCATGAGTGATGTGTCCCCGTGAGTTGTCGAAGGGACATGTCGGATCTCATGGGTGAGCACATTTCCGACATGCCCGTGGGATGAATGGTCATGAGCTGCGAAGTGGCGTACAGACAGCGTTTCTTGTCGTGCCGGACCATATCAACCGCGCAGAAGAAAAAGACTAGTTGTGCGGTGCTGTTCTGCAACTTCGGTTGAATTTCGGACTTCTGATGGTCCATCGGGGAGCATTTACAGGTCCTTCACAACCTCCCGTACAACCTTTACCTGGTGTGACGCAGATCACCGATTGTCGATGCGGAATGTCGCTTTATGTGTGGTTCTCAGCACTCGACCTGGAAGTCGCTTCATGTTGGTATGGCAAAGCGGATGACGATTACCGAGACGGGGGCCTCTCGCTTCGAGGGGTAAGGGGACTGCTTTCCAAGGGAGTTGGGGCATACCCGGCGGAGCGATGTCGATATCGCATCCTGTGCACCCGAATTCGACCCCGGTGACGCACATCCGGCCGTCGGCGACGAACTTGGGGATGCAATGAAGAAATACGGCAGAATGCCCGCGCGGTCGCAGCGCGGGAGGATTGCGCTGCGCGCACTGGGTGCGGCCGCGGTCGGCGCCCTGGCGTGGATCACGGCGACCACGGGCATTCCCGGCGGGTCCTCGCAGGAGGCGGGCCCCGCCGCACTGGTCGCGGGGGAGACCCCCGGTTACGCGGTGGAGGACTTCAACTACCCGCTGGCGGACAAGATCCTGGCCGAGAAGAAGATCCTCCTCAAGCGCGGCGACGGGCACATCACCCTGGCCGACTGTGCGAGCGGGACCGGTCTGCTGGAGATCATGGCCCGCGACAAGGCGGACAAGATCTGCTTCAAGGTGGTGGGCAGCTCCGGCTGGCTGACCCTGGAGATCCCCGCGGTCTACGCGATCAAGGGCAACGACTACACGACGGCGGTCGACATGACCGTGGGCACCGAGGAGAAGTCGTTCGACGTCCTCAAGAACTCCTGGACGCCGGTGGGCGAGGCCGCGGACCCGGAGGGCCGCGACCACATGCTCGTCGAGATCAGGTCCACCAAGTAACCCGGGTCGATCCCGACATGCCCACCACCCCGCGGTCCGGCGCCCCCAGGACGCGCGGCCCTCGTGACTAGGAACCCACGTTGACGTACCTCTCCAGAAACCTCTGTCTCGCCGTGTCGGCCGCCGCGCTGGTCGCGGCCCCCTTCGCGCTGGGCTCGCCCACCGCCACCGCGCTCAACGGCACCGACGCCCCGGCGCAGTTGAACTACGTGGCGAAGATCAACGTCGGTGAGCAGAGCGCCTGCACCGGCACCCTCGTCGACCCGCAGTGGGTCCTGACCGCGGCCAGCTGCTTCACCACGGACGGCAGACCCGCCGAGGGCAAGCCCGCAGTCGCCACCACCGTCACCGTCGGCCGCACCGACCTGAGCCAGACCGGCGGCAGCGTCCTGCCGGCCATCAGGCTCGTGCCCCACGCCGACCGGGACCTGGTGCTCGTCAAGCTCGCCGCGAAGATCACCGATCCCGGCGTCACGCCCGTCCGGCTGGCGACGACGCCCGCCGCCGCGGGCGAGGAACTGGTGAAGGCCGGGTTCGGACGCACCAAGACCGAATGGGTGCCCGACAAGCTGCACACCGGCACCTTCACCGTCGCCGCCACCGCGGCCACGACGGTGGACCTCAACGGCTCCGACACCGCGACCGTCTGCAAGGGCGACGCCGGCGGCCCCGCCCTGCGCACGGTCAACGGCACCACGGAGCTCGTCGCCGTCAACTCCCGCTCCTGGCAAGGCGGATGCCTCGGCATCGACCCCGCCGAGACCCGCACCGGCGCCGTCGACACCCGCGTCGACGACATCGGCGCCTGGGTCTCCCACGCCCTCTCCCGCGACCCCGACGACGTCACCGGCGACGGCAAGGCCGACCTCGTGGCCATCAAGGACGACGGCATCCTGTGGGTCTACCCCGGCACCGGGAACGCGACCGGCAGCACCTTCGGCACCCGCTTCCAGGCCGGCACCGGCTGGGGCAGCCAGAACGCCGTCACCGTCGGGGACCTCAACAACGACGGCCTCGGCGACCTCCTGTCCCGCCAGGCGTCCGACGGCACGCTGTGGGTCTACCCGGGCACCGGGAAGACCGGCATGGAGACCTTCGGTACCCGCTACCAGGTCGGCCGGAGCTGGCAGACCCAGGACGTCACCCGCACCGGGGACTTCAACACCGACGGGCTCACCGACGTACTGACCCGTCAGGCGTCCGACGGCACGCTGTGGGTCTACCCGGGCACCGGGAAGACCGGCATGGAGACCCTCGGCACCCGCTACCAGGTCGGCACCGGATGGAAGAGCATGGACTTCATCACCACCGGCGACCTCGACAACGACGGGCGCCCCGACGTGCTGTCCCGCCAGGCGTCCGACGGCACACTGTGGGTCTACCCCGGCACCGGACGGGTGACCGGCGCCTTCGGTGCCCGCTACCAGGTCGGCCGGAGCTGGCAGACCCAGAACGCCCTGCGCACCGGGGACTACAACGGTGACGGGCGCACCGACGTGCTGTCCCGTCAGGCGTCAGACAACACGCTGTGGGTCTACCCCGGCACCGGGAAGACCGGGATGGACACCCTCGGCACCCGCTACCAGGCGGGCACCGGCTGGGGACCGTACCGCATCCTCTGAACCGGCCGCCGGCCCTCACGATCGAACCCGGGGCCACGGCGCAGGCGTCCGACGCCCGCGCCGTGGCCCCGCGGCCATGAAAGGGGCCCAGGCGGCGGGCCGTCCGAGAAAGTCCGGCCGGCAGGGCAGTCGAAGCGCCCTCCCCACCCGTCTTTACGGAGGAACGCTTTACGGGGGAACGAGGGAGGGGCGCATTGAACGCCGACGAGGAACGCCAGTTCCGCGAGTTCGTGGCGGCGCGGTCGAGATCGCTGCTGCACACGGCCTACCTGCTGACCGGGGACTGGGAGCAGGGCCGGGACCTGCTCCAGACCGCGCTCGCCGCCACCGCCCGGCGCTGGTCGAAGCTGCGCGACCGGGAGCAGCCGGAGATCTATGTGCGCCGGGCGCTCTACCACGCCCAGGTGGACCGCTTCCGACTGCTCAGCTGGGGACGGGAGACGGTCACCGACACCCTCCCGGACCGGCCGTCCGCGCAGGCCGCCGACTGGGCCGACACCGTGGCCCAGCGGCAGGACATCATGGCCGCGCTGCGGCGGCTGCCCAAGCGCCAGCGCGCGGTGATCGTGCTGCGCTACTTCGAGGACCGGCCGGACGCCGAGATCGCCGCGATCCTGGGTGTCGCCCAGGGGACCGTCCGCAGCCAGACCCACAAGGCCCTCGCCTCCCTCCGCACCACTCTGGCCGGGGCGGGACCGTCGGGCGCCTCCTCCACCGTCTCCGGAAGGGGCGTCGCATGAACGACTCGACCGCACACCCGCTGCACGACGCCCTGCACGCCCACGTCCGGGAGAGCGGCGGTGACGCCGGTGCCCGTCTGGCCGGTCTGGCCGACGGCGCGCTGCGGATCGCCCGGCGGCGGCAGCGGCTGGCCCGCGCCGGGATCGGCCTGGTCGCCGCGGCCGCGGTCGCGACCGCCTGGACGGCCGTCGCGGACGGGACGTCCTCCCGCGCACACGTGGTGCCCGGGGGCGGGGACGGCACCGGGAAGGCGGCCCTGCTCTCCCTGCTGCCCGTCACCTCCGCCGACCAGACGGCCTGCGCCCCCGGCAGCGGCGGCTGGACCGTGCCCGCGAGCGCCGACCACCCCACGTCCTGCGTCCGGGTCGACCGGGCCAGGGGCATGACCGGAGTCCAGGTCGCCTCCGCCAGGGCCGTGAAGAGCGACACCGACGGCACCTGGCGGGTCGAGGTGAGCCTCGACGAGGCCGACCGGAAGAGCTTCGCCGCCCTCACCGGCTCGCTCGCGTCGGCTCCGGTCCCGCGCAACGAGTTCGCCATCGTCGTCGACGGCAAGCTCTTGGGCACCCCTTACGTGACCGCCTCGCTCACCGGCGGCCGTCTCGAGATCGTCGGACCCTCCTACGGCGACCTCACCCGGGACACCGCCCAGGACCTCGCCCACCGGCTCGACCCCGGGGACTCCGGCGACCCTGGCAGGTGACTCCTGGGGAACAGCCGCCGCCGGATCCCGTCACCCGGATCGTGTGGACGTCGGCCGACCGGGCTCACGCCTCGGGCAGCTCCGCGCGCAGGGTGTCGCGCAGCCGGCGCAGGTCGTCCGCGGGGCGGCCCAGGCCGTTGAGGCCCAGCCGGGCCGCCTCGGTGCGGGCGACGGGACGGTCGGCGAAGGCCAGGTTCATCGAGGCGCGCAGCATCCACAGGTCGTAGGCGAGCAGCCGGGCCGCGCGGGCCTGCGCCGCCAGCAGGTCCGGGTCGGTGGTCGCGAGGTCCTGCAACCGGGCGCGCAGCCGGTGCAGTCCGATGCTCTGCAAACCGCAGTCCCGTGCCGTCCCGCGCGGCACCGGGCCGGGCTCACCGCAGGCGGCCACCGCCTCGTCGGCCGGCCCCTGCGCGGCCACGGCCTCGTCCAGCACCGCGAGGAGCGCCCGCAGTTGGTCCGGCCGCGACGGGCGGACGGGGACCGGGTGGCGGCGGGGGCGGGGGCGCAC
>NZ_LJBR01000620.1 GCF_001282115.1 Streptomyces sp. NRRL B-24085
GACCCCGGACTGCGACAGTTGGCTGGAGGACCGCACCCACCCCGCCCACGGCCCGGCTGCGGGGGCGGGCCGTGGGCGGGGTGGGTGCGGTCCTCCAGCCAACTGTCGCAGTCCGGGGTCAGCGCTATGGCGGAGGGTGCGGGGACGTCCAGGCGGTCGGCGAGGTCGCGCACCATGCGGTACAGGTCGGGCGCGGACTCCTCGGCGATCGCGACGGTCGGGCTGACGGCGGGGCGGGCACGGGCGACGACCAGGGCGACGGCCCCGGCGGCCAGCAGCACCACGGCCCCGAGCACGCTCATGACCAGGCGGGCGGTGTCCCAGACCCCGCCCACCAGATGGCCGGTGGAACCCCCGGCGAGCAGCACCACGGCCACCGCCGCGGGCAGCAGCGCCACGGCCAGCGCACGGCTGCGGATGCGCAGCACGGCGAGGGCCCGGGAGCGCGCGGCCTGCGCGCCCGCCTCCACACCGATACCGGTCATGACCGGACCTCACCCCCTCCCTGCCGTCCTGGATGCCGAGCTGTCCTGGCGTTGCTCACTCCCCCACTGTGGCACCCGTCACTGACATCGCAATGCCGGTGGGCCAAGTGCCGGACCGCTTGCGCGGCACCCTAGTTGGGCCCTGGGCCCCCGTCAGCCGTATGCGGTCGCGGTCACTCGATGGAATGGCTTTGGGGAAAGGTGGATGACGGACAGCAAAGATCAGGCCCCGGATCCTTAGACGGATCCGGGGCCTGCCGGGTTGTTCGGGGGCGGGGGTTTCGCCCGGGTTTCCGGGCCTGTCAGGCTTCGGCCGCAGCCTTCGCCGCGATGTCCGTCCGGTGCTGGGAACCGTCGAGCCGGATACGGCCCACGGCCCGGTACGCGCGCTCGCGGGCCTCGGTGAGGTCCTTGCCGGACGCCGTGACCGACAGGACGCGGCCGCCGGCGCTGACGACGGCGTCACCGTCCCGCTTGGTACCCGCGTGCAGGACCCACGCGTGCGGGGCGTCCTGCTCGGCCACCTCGTCGAGGCCGGTGATGGGGTCGCCGGTGCGGGGGGTGGCCGGGTAGTTGTGCGAGGCGACGACCACGGTGACCGCGGCCTCCTCGCTCCAGCGCAGGGGCGGCAGGTCTTCGAGGTTGCCGCTCGCGGCGGCGAGCAGGACTCCGGCCAGCGGGGTCTTGAGGCGGGCCAGGACTACCTGTGTCTCGGGGTCGCCGAAGCGGGCGTTGAACTCGATGACCCGCACACCGCGGGACGTGATCGCGAGACCGGCGTACAGCAGCCCGGAGAAGGGGGTGCCGCGGCGGCGCATCTCGTCGACGGTCGGCTGGAGGACGGTCTGCATGACCTCGTCCACCAGCTTCGGGTCGGCCCAGGGCAGCGGGGAGTACGCGCCCATGCCGCCGGTGTTGGGGCCCTCGTCGCCGTCGAGGGCGCGCTTGAAGTCCTGGGCGGGCTGGAGCGGGAGGACGGTGTCGCCGTCGGTGACGGCGAACAGGGAGACCTCGGGTCCGTCGAGGAACTCCTCGATGACGACCCGCTCACAGGCGTTGGCGTGGGCCTTCGCGGTCTCGAGGTCGCTGGTCACGACGACGCCCTTGCCCGCGGCGAGACCGTCGTCCTTGACGACGTACGGGGCGCCGAAGGCGTCGAGGGCCTCGGCGACCTCCTCGGGGTTCGTGCAGACGTAGGAGCGGGCGGTGGGGACGCCGGCCGCTGCCATGACGTCCTTGGCGAAGGCCTTCGAGCCCTCTAGCTGCGCGGCCTCCCCGGACGGGCCGAAGACCGGGATGCCCGCCTCGCGCACGGCGTCGGCGACGCCCGCGACGAGCGGGGCCTCCGGGCCCACGACGACCAGGTCGACGCCGAGTCGCTGGGCGAGCGTGGCCACCGCCTCGCCGTCGAGGGCGTCGACGGGGTGCAGCTCGGCGACCTCGGCGATGCCGGCGTTGCCGGGCGCGCAGTGCAGTGCGCTGACGTCGGGGTCGAGGGACAGGGAGCGGCACAGGGCGTGTTCGCGGGCGCCGTTACCGATGACGAGGACCTTCACGGGGGTCAGCCTAACGGGGTTTTTGTGCCAGGTTCCTAAGGGGTGGAGGCGGAGGAGTCGTGGGTTCCTCCAAGGCGAGGGGTCTGGCTCGCGCTTCCATGGCCTCGGCGAACGCGCCGGTCACGTCGGCCAGGTCGCGCCTTGGCCGTCCCTACTCGTTGGTGATCTCCTCGACCACGGTCGCCCCGAGTTCCCGAACGATCAGTTCGCGGCCGGAGAGGGCCGACTCGTTGAGGTCCGGGTCGTCGTCCTCGGGGATGTCGTCCTCGATGGAGACCGGCGGGGGTTCCGGAGCGGATCGCTGCGGGGCGGGTGCGGAC
>NZ_LJBR01000621.1 GCF_001282115.1 Streptomyces sp. NRRL B-24085
GGTTTGGTCTTGCCTTCGCCGCCCTTGCCCGTCCTCTCTCCGGGGGTCGTGTTTCTTCGCCCCGGCGGACGTCCATGACGGGTCCTGTGAGCCGTTGCGCCATCGGGTGTGGGGGGGTGTGGGGGGAATTGGATTTCGCCCCCGCCGCCCCTACCCGTCCCATCCCCAGGGGCTGCCGCCCCTTCGACCCCGCGAGGCGTGAGCCGGGTGAGATGGGCGGTCGGGGAACGGCCCCGGGCCCGCTGCCTCCGGGGCTGGAGGGAAGGTGCCGTTTCCTCGACTCGCGAGCAGGTCGCCGTCCCTCGTGCCCTTCGGGCCGGTCCCGCAGCGCAGTCGCGTACCGGGTGGCTCGACAGGGACCGGGTTTCGGGGGCCGAAGCCAAGGGTGACCGCTTCCTCGATGCGCCACCTTGCCGTTCGGCTTCCGCATTGCGTGCCCAAACGGCTCAGCACGAACAGGGCTCCCGCACTCACCCCCGGGCCACCCGCCCCGCAAGACCAGGTCGACCTCCCGCCCCACGGCAGCCCAGCCCCGGACCAGGCGGCTCCGCCTGGAACGGGCTCCCGGGTCATCGTCCCGCACGGCCAGGTCGACGTTCCCGGGCCCTTGGGCGTGGTCCCGGCGGGCACTCGCAGGGGAGTCCCCGGGCGGTTCGAGCGGGTTTCCGGCAGGAATAGGTGCCACAGGGGCAGACGCTGACCAAGGCGGAGGTGATCGGCAGTGGCCGACGAGCAGCAGGAACAGGCGTTCCGTATCGAGCACGACTCCATGGGCGAGGTCCGGGTGCCGGCGGACGCCAAGTGGCGGGCGCAGACCCAGCGGGCGGTGGAGAACTTCCCGATCTCGGGGCAGCAGATCGAGCGGGCGCACATCGAGGCGCTGGCCCGGATCAAGGGAGCCGCCGCGAAGGTCAACGCGCGGCTCAACGTGCTCGACAAGGACATCGCCGAGGCCATCCAGGAGGCCGCCGAGGAG
The DNA here is from genome assembly GCF_001282115.1 of Streptomyces sp. NRRL B-24085. GTDB lineage: Bacteria > Actinomycetota > Actinomycetes > Streptomycetales > Streptomycetaceae > Streptomyces. Next base: position 977 of record NZ_LJBR01000621.1, read on the forward strand.
GTCGCCGAGGGGAAGTGGGACGCGCACTTCCCGATCGACGTGTTCCAGACCGGGTCCGGCACCTCGTCCAACATGAACACCAACGAGGTCATCGCGACCCTGGCGAGCGAGCGGCTCGGCGACGGCCGTGACGTGCACCCCAACGACCACGTCAACGCCTCGCAGTCGTCCAACGACGTCTTCCCGTCCTCCATCCACATCGCCGCCACCGCTGCCGTCACCCGGGACCTCGTCCCCGCGCTCCAGCACCTCGCCGACGCCCTCACCCGCAAGTCCGAGGAGTTCGCCGACGTCGTCAAGTCGGGGCGGACGCATCTGATGGACGCCACGCCGGTCACGCTCGGGCAGGAGTTCGGCGGGTACGCCGCGCAGGTCAGGTACGGCGTCGAACGCCTCACCGCGTCCCTGCCCCGGCTCGCCGAGCTGCCGCTGGGCGGTACCGCGGTCGGCACCGGCATCAACACCCCGCCCGGTTTCTCCGCCGCCGTGATCGAGGAGGTCGCCCGCACCACCGGGCTGCCGCTCACCGAGGCGCGGGACCACTTCGAGGCCCAGGGCGCCCGGGACGGGATCGTCGAGACCAGCGGGCAGCTCAGGACCATCGCCGTCGGGCTGACGAAGATCGCCAACGATCTGCGGTGGATGTCCTCCGGGCCCAGGACGGGCCTGGCCGAGATCTCGCTCCCCGATCTCCAGCCCGGCTCGTCGATCATGCCCGGCAAGGTCAACCCGGTGATCCCGGAGGCCGTGCTCATGGTCGCGGCACAGGTCATCGGGAACGACGCCACCGTCGCGACCGCCGGCGCGGCCGGCAACTTCGAGCTCAACGTCATGCTGCCGGTCATCGCGAAGAACGTCCTGGAGTCGATCCGGCTGCTCGCCAACGCCTCCCGGCTGCTCGCCGACCGGACCGTCGACGGCATCGTCGCCCACCGCGAACGGGCCCGGGAGTACGCCGAGTCCTCGCCCTCCGTGGTCACGCCGCTCAACAAGTACATCGGGTACGAGGAGGCCGCCAAGGTCGCCAAGAAGGCCCTCGCGGAACAGAAGACGATTCGCCAGGTCGTACTGGAGGGCGGGTACGTCGAGCGCGGTGATCTGACGGCCGGACAACTCGACGAGGCACTGGATGTCCTGCGGATGACACGGCCGTAACCTTTGCCGCCCCCGGCGTGAACCGTGACGCGTACCGCAGCGTCGTATGCCTATGGCACCTAATATCTGTGCATGACGGACGGTGGAGCGGTGAGAGCGGTGGAAGCGGGTACGACGGCGCACTTCTGGGAGCCCGGGAGTCAGATCCTGTGGCGCTACCGGGAGAACGCCGGCGAGCAGTTCCACATCGCCCGCCCGGTCACCGTGGTGCGCGACGACGAGGACGTGGTCGGTGTGGCTGTTCTGGGAGCCGGGCTGGCGGTTCAAGAACTGGTACGTGAACCTGGAGGAGCCGCTGGCGCGTTGGGCCGGGGGTGTGGATTCCGAGGACCACTTCCTGGACATCACCGTGGATCCGGACGGCGGCTGGCAGTGGCGGGACGAGGACGAGTTCGCGCAGGCCCAGCGGGACGGGCTCATGGGCCCTGACCTGGCAGAACGGGTCAGATCGGCGGGTCGCGGTGCGGTGGAGGTGATCCGCGCCTGGGGCCCGCCGTTCTCGGACGGCTGGCCCGACTGGCGCCCCGATCCGTCCTGGACCGTGCCGCTCCTTCCGGAAGACTGGGACCGTACGCCCGCGCACTTGTCCTCATGAGACCCTTGATGCGCCCCCGGGCTGCAAACGTAGGATCGTCCTCCGCAAGAGCGCGCAGCGGCAACTACCGGAGCGGGCACTGGGCTTGACCGATCGTCACCGAGGGGCGGCAGGACGTGAGCGTGGGGTACGAGGGCAACACCGGTACGGGCCGCGGAAGGTTGACCGAAAACGCAGGAACAGCCCCTGACCACGCGGGAATTCCGTTCCTGGGACACGCATTCCGGGTATCGGGATTTCGGCGGGACCCACTGCGCGTACGGCGCGCAGCCCCGGACGGACGGATTCGACACGCGTGACGGAGCACCCGACCTCCTTCGAACGCCCCCAGGCGGGCGTCGACCCCACGGACCCCCGCGGGGCGCTCCTGCGTTCCCCGGCGCAGCCGCCCGCCCACGGCGGTGAGGCGCCGACCGCTTTACCCGTTCAGGTCCGCTCCGGTGACTCCGCCCCGGAAGCGGCACCCGTCGTCCAGGCCGGCAACAGCACGACTGGCAAGACCGGCAAGACCGGCAAGACCGGCAACAACAAGGACATGGGCATGAACCCGGCCGGTACCGGCCCCGAGCACTCCCAGCCGGCCGCCGCGGAGCCGGACACGCACCGTCCCCGGCCCTTCCCCGAGGGTGTTCCGGTCCAGCCCGGCGGTGAGGACGAGCGGCTCTCCCAGCGCGGCGACGAACGCCGTACCGGACAAGGACTGCCCCCGGGCCGGCCCACGCCCATGCGGCGCGACGGCGACCGGCTGCGCTTCGTGGGCGCGGCGACCCGGCGGATCGCCCGGGGCATCGACCTGGACGAGATCGTGATGGGCCTGTGCCGGGCGACCGTGCCGACCTTCTCGGACGCGATCCTGGTCTACCTGCGCGATCCGCTGCCCGTCGGCGACGAGCGG
>NZ_LJBR01000622.1 GCF_001282115.1 Streptomyces sp. NRRL B-24085
GACGACGGCCGCTTCGGCGTCCTCCCGCCCCCGCCCGGTCTCCCGGACGGCGGACGTGTCGGTGCCGAAGCCGCCCTCGTCGCCGGCCGCGCGCCGCTCACCGCCGGGCGTGCCCGCCCGCTTCAGGTCCGGCGCCTCGGTCTCGGTGGGAGTCACCAGAGGGCTGTGCGAACCCGCGGGATCGTTGCCCGTGCCCCTGCCGATCGTGCCCTCGCCCCGGGCGCCGTCGCTGCCCGGCCTGCTCGTGGCATCCGTCATGTCGCTCAACTCCCCTTCGCGTGACGCCTGTTGAATGCCCACGGCAGATGTCCCCGGCTGTCGTGACGACCGTCGCGGGGCTGACCCGCACGTGCGTGGGACTCACCGGTGGGTGTACGGGACTCCTCGCGGCTCCGCGGGGGGCCGACGAGGTCCTCGAAGAGGGCCCGCGCCTCGACCATGGCGGCGCGCATGTCCTCCGTGTCCGTCCGGCCGTCGCCGTCCTGCCGGGCGTCGGAGCGGGCACTCGCCACCGCGTGCACCCGCCGGTAACCGTGCACGTGGTGCGCGTGGTGCACGGACAGCGCGTTGAACTGTTCCTCGTACTGCCCGCCACCCGGGAAGCCCCGGGCCTCGGCGAGCTCGCGGCCGTGCTGCGGGCCCCGGGCACGCAGGGTCAGGACGGCCGCCACGACGAGCACGGCCGCCACGATCACGATCAGAGCGATGATCAGGCCTGTTGACATGTCTTCCGGGTTGCCCTGGACCTTTTGTTCAAACCGTCTCCGCATATGTGTACGCGACAATCACGCCATGACCTGGACCGTCACCCCGGAACGCCCCGACTCCCCAACGGCGGCCGCCCTCTGGCGCGCCTATTACACAGAGGTGAGCGACCGCTACTACCTCCTGCACGACAACCGCAGGACGGACCCGGCCGAGCTGGAGAGGGAGGTGGCGAGACGGACGGGCGGCGAACTGGCCCCGCCCACGGGCCTGTTGCTGGTGGCCCGCTTCGAGGGAGAACCCGCTGGGACCGCGGGCATACGTCTGCGCCCCGACGGAAGCGCCGAGCTCACCCGCGTCTACCTGCACGAGCACATGCGCGGCAGGGGCGGCGGCGCCCTCCTCGTCGAGGCGGCGGAGTCCGCGGCCCGCACCCTGGGCGCCACCCGCGTGGTCCTGGAGACCCGCAAGGACCTGACCGAGGCCCTGACCCTGTACAGACGACTCGGCTACGAGGAGATCACCCCGTACAGCGACGACATCTACGCGGACCACACCCTGGGCAAGCCGCTTTAATCACGACGGCCGTTGGCCGCGTACGGCGGTGAGGGGACGGGGTGGGGGGTGTCCGCCCGC
>NZ_LJBR01000623.1 GCF_001282115.1 Streptomyces sp. NRRL B-24085
TTCTGAGGGTCAGTCAGGACACCCGGTTCGCGGTCGTCGCCAGTGATGTGATCTACCCGGTGGGCAGCGCGGACGACTACGGCACGAAGTTCTTCCGGCCGTACCGGGACTATCCGGCGCCGATCTACGCGATACCCGGCAACCACGACTGGTACGAGGACCTCGGCGCCTTCATGCGCGTCTTCTGCGACGACGCCCCGCCTCTGGGCCCCGAGCCCGCGCCCCGCCCCCTGACCCGCGCCTGGCTGCGCTCCCTGCTGTGGCACCGGCCGCGCGCGAACGACGGTCAACTCCTCGACGAGGCACGCCGGTTGCGCGCGGACCCGGCCCAGCGGGCCGTCCAGCCGGGCCCGTACTGGGCGGTCGACGCCGGCCAGGTGCGGATCATCGGCATAGACACCGGACTGCTCGGAACCCTCGACGCCGAACAGGGCGCCTGGCTGCGCGAGGTCTCCCGGGGCCCGAGTCCGAAGATCCTCATCACGGGTTCCCCGCTGTACGTGGACGGCGAGCACCACCCGTGCGCCATCGAGGGCGGCGGCACGGTCGACGACATCGTGCGCGATCCCGCGCACCACTACGTCGCGGCGATCGGCGGCGACATCCACAACTACCAGCGCTATCCGGTGGACGTGGACGGCCGCACCATCCAGTACGTCGTCTCGGGCGGCGGCGGCGCCTTCATGCACGCCACGCACACCATCCCGCACGTCTCCGTCGCGAACGTCACCGAGAAGGACTTCCGCTGCTACCCCCTGCGCGGTGACTCGCTGGCCTTCTACAGCAGGCTGTACGGACGCCGGCTGCGGCTGCGCCGCTTCTTCACCCTCACCGAGGCCGAGGCCACCGCGGTGATCGCCGAGCGGCTCGGCATCCCACCCACCCGTCTCCCGGGCGAGCCGGCCCGCGTCACCCTGCGCACCCGCCTGGTGGCGAGCCTCCTCGGCGCGGGCGGCCGGCCCGACCGCACCTCGCGCTTCCGGCTCCCGGTGCGCAAGATCTACACGCAGTTGTTCTCGCCGAGTTCGGCGACGTACAGCCCGCCGTTCTTCAAGTGCTTCCTGCGGCTGGACGTCACCCCGGAGGAGGTGCGCCTGCGCTGCTTCGCGGCCACCGGCAACCTCGCCCAGGAGATCGACCCGCCGGTCGAGGACGAGGTGACCATCCCCCTGCCCCGCACCACGCCCGAGGGATCCGAGGACCGGGAACATCGCGCGTGACAGCCGGGTTGGCACTGCTTGGTACTTGATACGTCAAACACCCCGGAGGAGCCCGTGCCGCCGACCCCCCGCCCCCTGCGCCGACTGGGCTTCCTGACCATCGGCCTGTTCGACGAGACGGATCCGCGGCGCGGGCACGAGTCCACGCTGGAGATCATCGAGCTGGGCGAGCGGCTCGGCTTCGACAGCGCGTGGCTGCGCCACCGCCACCTCCAGTACGGCATCTCGTCCCCCGTCGCCGTCATGGCGGCGGCCTCCCAGCGCACCAGCCGCATCGAGCTGGGCACGGCGGTGATCCCGCTCGGCTGGGAGAACCCGCTGCGGCTGGCGGAGGACCTGGCGACCGTGGACATCCTGTCCGGGGGCCGGGTCAACCCCGGTGTGAGCGTGGGCCCGCCGATGCACTTCGACGACGTCAAGGAGGCCCTGTACCCGGACACCGCCGACGCCGAGGACTTCTCCTACGAGCGGGTGCGGCGGCTCCTCGACCTCGTGCGCGGCGCACCGGCCAGCGACTTCAGCGGGGTGCGGGGCTTCGAGGTCTTCTCGGACCGGGTCCAGCCGCACTCCCCGGGCCTCGGCCGGCGCATGTGGTACGGCGGCGGCAGTCTCAGCTCGGCGCGCTGGGCCGGTGAGCACGGCATGAACTTCCTGACCAGCAGCGTCGTCAAGGCGGAGGCTCCCGAGGGGCCGTACGACTTCGCGGACATCCAGTTGTCGCACATCCGCGCCTTCCGCGCCGCGCATCCGGACGGGGAGGCGGCCCGGGTGTCCCAGGGCCTCGTCGTGATCCCGACCGACTCGGCGTCGGCCGAGCAGCGGACGCGGTACGAGGAGTACGCGGCGAAGCGCACCCCCCGCACCGCCGCGCCGCAGGGTCCGGCGCGGCTGATGTTCGCGCCGGACATCGTCGGCACGTCGGAGCAGATCGCCGAACGCCTGCACGCGCACGCCGCGTTCCGCGAGGTGGACGAGGTGGCGTTCGCGCTGCCCTTCACCTTCGAGCACGAGGACTACGTGCAGATCCTCACCGACATGGCCATCAAGCTGGGTCCGGCGCTGGGGTGGACACCGGGCGCATAGGCACCTCGGTGCGCCGCCGAGTACAAGGGCCGGGGGTCGCGGCGGACACCGACGGCGGAGGCGGCGCCCGCGAGGTGCGGGCCGGGATCGTGACGGCCGGGCGGGAGCGGGCCACGACGCGAAGTCCGGGGGCACCGCGGACCCTGGCGGCGAGGCCGGGCCCCGGTCACCGCGGTCACCGCCGCCGGAGCCGGCCCCCGACCCGAAGACCGGGTCCGTCACGGGCGGCGGCAGTGGACCGCCGACACGAAACCCGGGACCACCGCCGTGCCCCGACGGCGGAGGCAGGCCGCCCCCGCCGACCCCAACGGCACAGCGGCCCTACCCGCACCCGCGCAGGACGGCACCCGCACCCGCACGCACCCCGTCACCG
>NZ_LJBR01000624.1 GCF_001282115.1 Streptomyces sp. NRRL B-24085
GGTGGGGGCGGCCCGGGCCGCCGAGCTGATCTTCACCGCGCGCCGGGTGGAGGCGGAGGAGGCCCGAGACCTGGGGCTCGTGGACCGGCTCGTGGAGGCCGGGGAGGACCGGACGGAGGCGCTGGCGCTCGCGCGCCGGATCGCCGCGAACTCGCCCGTGGGGCTGCGGGCGGCGAAGCGCGCGCTGCGGCTGGGGCAGGGGCTGGATCTGCGGGCCGGGCTCGAGGTGGAGGACGCGGCCTGGCGGGCGGTGGCCTTCTCGGGCGACCGGGCGGAGGGCGTGGCGGCGTTCAACGAACGCCGTGCGCCTCGGTGGCCCGGGCTGTAGCCGACCGTTGTCCGGGTCCGGGTCCGGGTCCGGGTGCGGGTGCGGGTGCGGGTGAGCGGGGGCGGGCGTTCCGCGCAGTTCCCCGCGCCCCTGAAAGGCCTGCGGCGGCCTCTTACGGCCCGGTGGCCCACCCCAGGGGCGCGGGGAACTGCGCGACCGGCCCCCACGCGCCGGCAGCCGCTCGACGACCGACCCCGGCACCCCGTTAGGCGAAAGCACTTGCTCGGGCGACCGTTTCTCGAACGGACCAACCACATCACGGCATACCCCTAAATCCTCCCTAACCTGGACTGATGGGTGAGGACATCCGGCTGGCCGCGGTCGTCGCGTTGGCTCAGGGCATGGCGGCGGCCCACGGCTCGCGGGAGGCGTGGCGGGCAGCCGCCGCCGGGGCGTGCCGTGCGCTCGGCGGGAGCTTCGCCGCGTTGTCCGTGTGGGAGCGGGAGCTCGGCCGGCTCAGGGTGCTGGTGAACGTGGGGGACCGGACCGCCGGTGAGGAGGAGTTCCCCGAAGGCGAGGCGTACCCCGTGCACCAGTTCCCGGAGATCACCGAGTTCCTGCACGAGCGGTGGGCCGGGGGCGGGGAGCCCAACGCGTGGGTCGAGACGGCGGAGGGCCCGGCGGCCGGGGGCCCGCCCGGATATGTGCACCAGCGGGTCGCCGCGCTCCGCCGGAGGGGCCGCGGGAGCTGCGTGGTCGCCCCCATCGTGCTGAACGGCCGGGCCTGGGGGGAGCTGTACGTCGCCCGGCCCACCGGGGCCCCGGTCTTCGGCCGGGAGGACGCCGACTTCGCGACCGTGCTGGCCTCCGTGGTCGCCGCCGGGATCGCCCAGGCGGAGCGGCTGGAGGAGGCGAGACGGCTGGCCTTCACGGACGCGCTGACCGGGCTCGCCAACCGCCGTGCGGTGGACGCGCGGCTCGACGAGGCCGTGGACCGCCACAAGCGGGACGGTGTCGTCGTCAGTCTCGTCGTCTGCGACCTCAACGGGCTGAAGCGGGTCAACGACACCCGTGGGCACGCCGTGGGCGACCGGCTGCTGGAACGTTTCGGGTCGGTGCTGTCGCTGTGCGGCGCCATGCTGCCGGGCGCCCTGGCCGCCCGGCTCGGCGGGGACGAGTTCTGTCTGCTCGCCGTGGGACCGCCCGCCG
>NZ_LJBR01000625.1 GCF_001282115.1 Streptomyces sp. NRRL B-24085
ACCCCAGCCCCACCGCCCCGCGGTCGAAAAGTCGCACTCCCTTACGATCGAGGGATGAGCACCCGGATCGCCTTCCTCAAGGGCCACGGCACCGAGAACGACTTCGTGATCGTCCCGGACCCCGAGAACGCCCTCGACCTGCCCCCCGCCACCGTCGCCGTCCTGTGCGACCGCCGGGCCGGCATCGGCGGTGACGGCCTGCTCCACGTCGTACGGTCCGCCGAGCACCCCGAGGCCAGGCACATGGCCGAGGAGGCCGAGTGGTTCATGGACTACCGCAACGGCGACGGCTCCGTCGCGGAGATGTGCGGCAACGGCGTACGCGTCTTCGCCCGCTACCTCCAGCGCGCCGGCCACGTCACCGAGGGCGACCTCGCGGTGGCCACGCGCGGGGGCGTGAAGACCGTGCACATCGCGAAGAACGGCGACGTCACCGTCGGCATGGGCAAGGCCCTGCTCCCCGAGGGGGACGTCACGGTGAGCGTCGGTGACCGGAGCTGGCCCGCACGGAACGTGAACATGGGCAATCCGCACGCCGTGGCCTTCGTGGACGACCTCGCCCACGCCGGCGACCTGCACTCCCCGCCGCCCTTCAGCCCGGCCGCCGCCTACCCGAGTGGGGTCAACGTCGAGTTCGTGGTCGACCGCGGCCCCCACCACGTCGCCATGCGCGTGCACGAGCGCGGGGCGGGCGAGACCCGGTCCTGTGGCACGGGCGCGTGTGCCGTCGCCGTGGCCGCGGCCCGCAGGGACGGCACCGACCCGGCGGCCACCGGCAGCCCGGCGACGTACACCGTCGACGTGCCCGGCGGCACCCTGGTGATCACCGAGCGGACCGACGGGGAGATCGAGATGACCGGCCCCGCGGTGATCGTCGCCGAGGGCGAGATCGACGCCGACTGGCTTGAAAACGCGGGTCGTTGACCATATGAATCGCAATGATCAGGGCCCCGGAGGCATCGAACCGCAGCCTCCGGCCCTTTGTGCGATTCAGAACCACAGCCAGTCGCAGGTCAGGTGGCGCGAAACCGTAAACCTGCAAACCGTCGCTCGAATGGGTGATCCGTTTCACGCTCACCGAGAGGCGGTCAGCCGGGCGTGATGGGCTCGGTAGCATCAAGCACCGGCCCGGACGGGGGACAGATGCCATCCCCTGAGCCGTGTCCGCCATGGGGCACCCCGTCCGCCGGTCCACGCAGCCGGAGGTGCCCATGAGTGCGGAGGCGACGAACCCCGCGACCCCAGGTCCGGTAGCAGGTCCGGCCGCCCGCTGGCGGGCGCGGATCGACCTGCGCCGCCTGGGCCGCGCCGCGCTGCTGGGCCCCGCCGCCCGCGACCGGCTGCCCGACGCGATCAGCCACGTCGCCGAGGCCCACCGCGCCCACCACCCCGACGCCGACCTCGAACCCCTGCGCCGCGCCTGGGTCCTGGCCGAGTCCTCGCACCGCGGCCAGATGCGCAAGAGCGGTGAGCCGTACATCACCCACCCGCTCGCCGTGACCCTGATCCTCGCCGAACTCGGCGCCGAGACCACGACGTTGACCGCCTCCCTGCTCCACGACACCGTCGAGGACACCGAGGTGACGCTCGATCAGGTGGGGGAGGAGTTCGGCGCGGAGGTCCGCTTCCTCGTCGACGGCGTCACCAAGCTGGAGAAGGTCGACTACGGCGCCGCCGCCGAGCCCGAGACCTTCCGCAAGATGCTCGTGGCCACCGGCAACGACGTCCGCGTGATGTCGATCAAACTCGCCGACCGGCTGCACAACATGCGCACCCTCGGCGTGATGCGCCCCGAGAAACAGGCCCGCATCGCCAAGGTCACCCGCGACGTCCTCATCCCGCTCGCCGAACGCCTCGGCGTCCAGGCCCTCAAGACCGAACTGGAGGACCTGGTCTTCGCCATCCTCCACCCCGAGGAGTACGAGCACACGCGCGAGCTGATCGTCGACAACGCCTCCCGCGCGGACGACCCGCTCGCCGAGATCGCCGAAGAGGTGCGGGGGGTGCTGCGCGAGGCCGGGATCCAGGCCGAAGTCGTCATCCGGCCGCGGCACTTCGTCTCCGTGCACCGGACGGCCCGCAAACGCGGCCGACTGCGGGGCGCGGACTTCGGCCGGCTGCTGGTCCTGGTCGGCGAGGACGCGGACTGCTACGGCGTCCTGGGCGAACTGCACACCTGTATGACGCCGGTCGTCTCGGAGTTCAAGGACTTCATCGCCGTACCCAAGTTCAACCTGTACCAGTCGCTGCACACCGCCGTGGCCCGCGGCGACGGCCAGGTCGTCGAGGTCCTCATCCGCACCCACCAGATGCACAAGGTCGCCGAGGCCGGAGTGGTTGCGCTCGGCAATCCGTACGTCGGTCCCGCGGAGGAGCCCAGCTCGGCCGACGGCGAGCGGGCGGACCCGACCCGACCCGGCTGGCTCTCCCGGCTCCTCGACTGGCAGGCAGCCGCGCCCGACGCGGACACCTTCTGGTCCACCCTGCGCGAGGACCTCGCCCAGGACCGCGAGATCACCGTCTTCCGGCCGGACGGCGGCACCCTGGGCCTGCCCGAGGGCGCGACCTGTGTGGACGCCGCGTACGCGCAGTACGGCGAGGACGCGCACGCGTGCCTGGGGGCTCGTGTCAACGGCCGCCTGGCCACCCTGAGCACCGTCCTCAAGGACGGCGACACCGTCCAGCTCCTCATGGGGCAGGACCCGGCCGCCGAGCCGTCCAAGGAGTGGCTGGAGCACGCCCACACCCCCGCCGCGCGGATCGCCATCCAGCGGTGGATCGCCACCCACCCCGCGCACGAGACGCCGGAGCGGAGCGGGACGGACGGCGGGGCGGCTGAGGCCGCGCACACCTTCCGGCCCTCCGCCGCGGAGCCGCCGACTGCCGACACGCCCGACAGCGCGGGCCGGAGCACCCCCGAGCCGCAGACCCCCGACGAGCGGGCCGACGACCGCCCCGGCGCCGCCGTCGCCCTCGTCGACCAGCCCGGCGCGACCGTACGGCTGGCCGGCTGCTGCACGCCCGTGCCGCCCGACGAGATCACCGGCTTCGCCGTGCGCGGGGGAGTGGTCACCGTGCACCGCGTCGAGTGCGCCGCGGTGGCCCGGATGAAGGGCACGGAGCGCAGGGAGGTCGGCGTGCGCTGGGGCGACACCGCCGAGTGCCGGGTCACGCTGTTCGCGGAATCGTTCGGCCGCCCGCACCTGCTCGCCGACCTCACCGAGGCGATGGCCGGCGAGGGCGCCGAGATCGTCTCCGCCACCGTCGAACCGCCCAGCCAGCAGCGCGTCCGCCACACGTACACGGTCCAACTCCCGGACGCGGCCCTGCTGCCCGGCCTGATGAGGGCGATGCGCAACGTGGCCGGCGTCTATGACGTCAGTCGGGCGCAGGGGCCCGCGGGCTGAGGGGACCGTCTTGGGGGAGCGCGCCAGGGCAGCGCACCGCGAGGGGTGCCTCGGCGAGCAGGAAGGCACGGCGGCCGGCGAGCTGGTCGGCCAGAGCATCGTCCGCGCCGCCGACGGGGCCCTGAGTCACCGGGAACGACGCCCAGAGGACCGCGCCCGCCCTCGGTGAACCCGCGCGGGTGAGCCCCCGTAGGTTCACCGACCTCGGTGGGCCCGAAGCTCCCGCGACACGCCCCCACGCGTGCGTGGCACCCCGCACCGACACGCGCGCGTGCGGACCACAGAACCGTGCGCGTCCCCTCGACGTGACCGGAGGACCCCGTTCGGGTGGGCCGGTCGCGCGTCGTCGCCGTGGGACACGCGCGCGCTGGTAGCGGTGGTGCATGCCGCTCACCCTCCGCACGCACCCCGACCCCACCC
>NZ_LJBR01000626.1 GCF_001282115.1 Streptomyces sp. NRRL B-24085
GGGTCACCTGCGCGTGGGGGTGGGCGGTGGTGGTGGCCGGCTCCCGGATCATTCGCGCCCAGAGGTGGCCGGCGACAGTTACCGGCCCTGGATCACCGGCGCCTAGGGGTGGACGGCCGCGGCGCCAGCTGCCGGATCACTCGGGTTTGGGCGCGGGCGGCGGCGGTGACCGGCTCTCGGATCACCCACGCCCAGAGGTGGTCGGCGACAGTTACCGGCCCCCGGATCACCTGCGCCCAGGGGTGGGCGGTGGTGGTGGCCGGCCCCCCGATCACGCGCGCCCAGGGGCGGACGGTCGCGGTCAGCGCCCCCGCATCCCGCACGCCTAGGCGCAGGCGGCCGCGGTCACCAACCCCCGCATCACCCGCAGGTCCTCGCCCATCTCCGGATGCCACTGCACTCCCAGTACCCAGTGCGGGCCGGGCAGTTCGACGGCCTCCACCGTTCCGTCCGCCGCGTGGGCCGACGGCAGCAGGTCCCGCCCGAGGCGGTCCACGGCCTGGTGGTGGTAGGTCGGCACGGAGGTCTCCTCCGGGGCCAGGTCGCCGTAGAGCGTGCCCGGTACCGGCTTGACCGGGTGGCGGCCGAAGACGCCCGGGGTCACCGCGTGGCCGTCGATGTGCTGGGTGAGCGTGCCGCCCAGAGCCACGTTCAGGAGCTGCATGCCCCGGCAGATGCCCAGGAGGGGGGTGCCGGAGGCCAAGGCCGCCCGGATCAGGGCCAGTTCCCAGGTGTCGCGGGCGCGGGCGGGCGGGCCCGTGCGGGGGTCGGGAACGGCGCCGTAGTGGACCGGCTCCACGTCCGGACCGCCCGCGATCACGAGGCCGTCCAGACGGGCCACGGTCGCCGCCGCCTGCTCAGGGGCGTCCGGCGGAAGCATCGCGGCCAGACCGCCCGCCCGCTGGACCAGCCGCGGATAGCCCGCCGGCAGCAGCGCCGCCTCCAGCTCCCACAGGCCCCAGCGCGCCCCGGCCTCCAGATAGGTGCTGACGCCGATCAGCGGTCGTACGGTCGTCACCCGGCCCTCCCTGCCCTGTAATGGCCCACGGTCATACCTTTGCGGTTCGGGGCCCGGGAGGCAAGGTCACGCCAGGAATCCCCGCAGCAGCGCCGCCGTCCCCGCGCAGTGCTCCCGCATCATCTCCCGCGCCCCGTCCGCGTCCCCGTCCAGCACCGCCTCCACCAGCGCCGCGTGCTGGCGCTGCGAGTGCTCCAGGTTGCGGACCAGCAGCGGGATGCAGTCCAGCAGGTCGTTCACCGAGGCCCGTACCGCCGCGTACCGCGCGGTCAGGCTCGGGGAGCCGCACAGTTCCGCGAGGGTCAGGTGCAGCAGCGTGTCCAGCCGCCGGTAGTCCGCCAGCGGAGCGTCCTGCGTGGCCGCCAGCGCCTCGCGCAGCTTCCGCGCCTGCTCGTCGGCGAGGCCGTGTGCCGCGCACAGCCCCGCCGCGCCCACCTCCAGGACCTCCCGGAACCGCAGCACGTCCTCGATGTCCACCTCGGCGATCCGGCGCCGCAGCTCCTCCTCGCCCACCGCCGCCTGGGCCCGGGCCAGCACGAACGTGCCCCCGTACCGCCCCCGCCGCGACTGCACCAGCCCCTGGTCCTGGAGCACCTTCAGCACCTCGCGCAGTGTCACCCGGCTGATCCCGAGCCGCTCCGCGAGTTCCCGCTCGGCCGGCAGCCGCTCGCCCCCCGGCACCAGCCCGAGCCGCACCACCTGGAGGATCTGCTCCAGTGCCTCCTCGAAGCCGTTGCCCGCCCTGACCGGCCGCAGCACCGGAGCCAACCGGTCGTCCGGGTCGCCGTCAGCGTCCACCGACATATGGCCGAGCCCCCTTCCCAAGCAATGGTCCAGAGCAATACCTTATGGCTCCCGGCCCGGCCGGAAAAACGCGCAGCAGCCGAAGGAGCTCTCCCGTGGCAGACCGCACACCCCCGCTCAGTGTCGAGGAGCTGCACGCCCTCGTCGCGAGCGGTGAGATCGACACTGTCGTCCTGGCCTTCCCCGACATGCAGGGCCGGCTCCAGGGCAAGAGGTTCGCCGCCCGCTTCTTCCTCGACGAGGTACTCCACCACGGCACCGAGGGCTGCAACTACCTCCTGGCCGTCGACACCGAGATGAACACCGTCGACGGCTTCGCGATGTCGTCCTGGGACCGCGGCTACGGCGACTTCGCCATGCACCCCGATCTCCGCACGCTGCGCCGCGTGCCCTGGAACGCCGGTACCGCCATGCTGATCGCCGACCTCGCCTGGAACGACGGCTCGCCCGTGGTCGCCGCCCCGCGGCAGATCCTGCGCCGCCAGCTGGAGCGGCTCGCCGAACTCGGCTACACCGCCCAGGTCGGCACCGAGCTGGAGTTCATCGTCTTCAAGGACACCTACGAGCAGGCCTGGGACGCGAACTACCGGGGACTGACCCCGGCGAACCAGTACAACATCGACTACTCGGTGCTCGGCACCGGCCGCATCGAGCCCCTGCTCCGCCGGATCCGCAACGAGATGGCCGCCGCCGGCCTCACCGTCGAGTCCGCCAAGGGCGAGTGCAACCCCGGCCAGCACGAGATCGCCTTCCGCTACGACGACGCCCTGACCACCTGCGACCAGCACGCCGTCTACAAGACCGGCGCCAAGGAGATCGCCGCCCAGGAGGGCGTGTCGCTCACCTTCATGGCCAAGTACAACGAGCGCGAGGGCAACTCCTGCCACATCCACCTCTCGCTCGCCGACGCCGCCGGGAACAACGCGATGGCGGCCCCGGACGGCATGTCGGATGTGATGCGGTACTTCCTCGCCGGACAGCTCGCGGCCCTGCGGGACTTCTCGCTCCTCTACGCCCCCAACATCAACTCCTACAAGCGTTTCCAGCCCGGCTCCTTCGCTCCCACGGCCGTCGCCTGGGGCCACGACAACCGCACCTGCGCCCTGCGGGTCGTGGGCCACGGCCGCTCCCTGCGCTTCGAGAACCGGCTGCCCGGCGGGGACGTCAACCCGTACCTCGCGGTCGCCGGCCTGGTCGCGGCCGGGCTGTACGGCATCGAGCAGAAACTGGA
This sequence comes from Streptomyces sp. NRRL B-24085, assembly GCF_001282115.1. Taxonomy (GTDB): domain Bacteria; phylum Actinomycetota; class Actinomycetes; order Streptomycetales; family Streptomycetaceae; genus Streptomyces. The sequence continues at coordinate 3,054 of NZ_LJBR01000626.1, forward strand.
GCTGCCCGAGGCCTGCACCGGAAACGCCTACACCGCCGAGTACGACCACGTCCCCACCACCCTGCGCGAGGCCGCCGAGCTGTGGGAGAACAGCCCCATCGCCAGGGCGGCCTTCGGCGACGAGGTCGTCGCGCACTACCGCAACATGGCCCGCGTCGAGCTCGATGCCTTCGACGCGGCGGTCACCGACTGGGAGCTGCGCCGCTCCTTCGAACGTCTGTGAAGTCGACGCCCGTGAGAGGTACTTCGTTGTCGTACGAGCATGAGCTGACCGTCCTCAACCCGGCCACCGAGGAGGTCGTCGCCACCGTCCCCGCCGCCACCGCGGCCGACGTGGACGCCGCGGTCGCCCGCGCGGCGAAGGCCCAGGTCCGCTGGGCCGCCCTCGCCCCCGCCGACCGGGCCCGGCTGCTGCGCCGGTTCGCCGACGTCGTCGACGCACACGTGGAGGAACTGGCCCGACTGGAGGTCCGGGAGGCCGGCCACCTCCTCGGGAACGCCCGCTGGGAGGCCGGCAACGTCCGCGACCTGCTCGCCTACGCGGCGGGCGGCGTGGAACGGCTCAACGGCCGCCAGATCCCGGTCCCCGGCGGCCTCGACGTCACGATCCTCGAACCCCTCGGCGTGGTCGGCGTCATCGCGCCCTGGAACTTCCCCATGCCGATCGCCGCCTGGGGCACGGCACCCGCGCTCGCCGCCGGCAACGCGGTGATCCTCAAGCCCGCCGAGACCACCCCGCTCACCGCCCTGCGGCTCGCCGAACTCGCCCTGGAGGCAGGGCTGCCGGAGGACCTGTTCCAGGTGCTACCGGGCCACGGTCCGGTCGCCGGCACCGCCCTCGTCGAGCACCCCGGCGTCGCGAAGATCGTGTTCACCGGCTCCACCCGTACCGGCCGCGACGTCATGGAGCGCTGCGCCCGCCAGGTCAAGCCGGTCACTCTCGAACTCGGCGGCAAGAGCCCCAACATCGTCTTCGCGGACGCCGACCTCGCCCGGGCCGTCGACCCCTTCTCCTTCCTCGACAACTCCGGCCAGGACTGCTGCGCCCGCACCCGGATCCTGGTCCAGGAGACGGTCTACGACGAGGTCCGGGAGCTGCTCGCCGACGCCGTGGCGTCCGTCGTGGTGGGCGACCCGGCCGACGAGAAGACCCAGATGGGCCCGCTGATCTCCGGCCGGCAACTGGAACGCGTCCGGCAGCTGGTGCCGACGGACGCCCCCGGCCTGCGCGGCAGCGCCCCCGACGGACCCGGTTTCTGGTTCGCGCCGACCGTCCTCACCGGCGAGGCGCCCGACTCCGCGGCGGCCTGCGAGGAGATCTTCGGCCCGGTCGCCGTCCTGCTGCCCTTCACGGACGAGGAGGACGCGGTCCGGCTCGCCAACGGCACCCCCTACGGCCTCTCCGGCTCCCTCTGGACCCGGGACATCGGCCGCGCCCTGCGCGTGTCCCGGGCTGTCAAGGCGGGCAACCTGTCCGTCAACTCCCACTCCAGCGTCCGCTACTGGACCCCCTTCGGCGGCTACAAGCAGTCCGGACTCGGCCGGGAGCTCGGCCCGGACGCCCTGGCCGCCTTCACCGAGACCAAGAACGTCTTCATCAGCACGGAAGGCCCCGCCCAGTGACCTCTTCGACCCCTTCGACCTCTGCGACCTCGGCGACCGATCAGATCGTGTGCCGCCGCCTCGTCGGCCGTACGGCCGTCATCACCGGAGCCGGCAGCGGCATCGGACTCGCCACCGCCCGCCGGCTCGCCTCCGAGGGCGCGAACGTGGTGTGCGCCGACGTCGACGAGGCCCGCGGCAAGGCCGCCGCGGACGAGGTGGGCGGACTCTTCGTCAAGGTCGACGTCACCGACCCGGAGCAGGTCGAGGCCCTGTTCAGGACGGCGTACGACACCTACGGCAGCGTCGACGTCGCCTTCAACAACGCGGGCATCTCCCCGCCCGACGACGACTCCATCCTGGACACCGGCCTCGAGGCCTGGAAGCGCGTGCAGGAGGTCAACCTGACCTCCGTCTACCTGTGCTGCAAGGCCGCCATCCCCTACATGCAGCGACAGGGCAAGGGGTCCATCATCAACACGGCGTCCTTCGTGGCGAGGATGGGCGCTGCCACGTCCCAGATCTCCTACACCGCCTCCAAGGGCGGCGTGCTCGCCATGTCTCGGGAACTGGGCGTGCAGTTCGCGCGGGAGGGCATCCGCGTGAACGCCCTGTGCCCGGGACCGGTCAACACCCCTCTGCTCCAGGAGCTGTTCGCCAAGGACCCGGAGCGGGCGGCCCGCCGTCTGGTGCACATTCCGGTCGGCCGGTTCGCCGAGGCCGAGGAGATCGCCGCCGCCGTCGCCTTCCTGGCCAGCGACGACTCCTCCTTCGTCAACGCCAGCGACTTCCTCGTGGACGGCGGCATCTCGGGGGCGTACGTCACACCGCTGTAGGTCTCGTCCCGGAGTGCCTGGATGAGCAGGAGGCTCCGCCCGGCCGGTACCCGAACCCCGACGCTCCGCTGCTGGAGCACCGGTGGGACGGGACGGCCTGGACGGACCACCGACGCGTCCCGGAGACCCCCGGCCCGCCCTTCCCCGTCCCGTCTGGTCGACGAACTCGACGGCATCGACCTGCCGTTGCCGGACGGCTGGGCCCCCGCGAAGCACATCACCGGCGACCACGTCGTGATGACGAGCGAGGGCGGCAGCGTCTCCGCTCGCACGCTGCCCGGCGGTGCGGGGATACCCCCGGCGTCCCTTGCCGAGCAGGACGTACGGCGGGCCGCCCACAGCTCCTACGACGGCATCCGCGGCCACCGGGTCGTCAGGTCGGAGCGCGCGGCCGTCGCCGGCCTTCCCCCAGGACCGCGGCGGCCCCCGGACGCCGTCGTCGTGCGCTTCGCCTTCGACGCGGGCCCCGCTCGCCGACATGGACCGGAGCACCGGCGGGGTCCGGCCGGCCGACCGCTGACTCAGAGGAAGGTGTGGCCTTCCCCGCGGTACGTCGGGACGGTCGCCGTCACGTCGTCCCCCTCGACGAGGTGCAGCTTCTCGAACCGCTCGCACAGCTCCCCGGCCTTGGCGTGCCGGAACCACACCTTGTCGCCGAGCAGCAGGTCGTCGGCGGCGGCGCCGAGCAGCGGGGTCTGCACCTCGCCGGGCCCCTCCTGCGGGTCGTACTTCAGCCCCTCCGGCAGATACGGCACCGGCAGCCGGTCGGGGCCGGCCGCGCCGGAGGCCGGGTAGCCGCCGCCGAGGACGGTCACCACACCCACGCCCGGCCTGCGCACGACGGGCTGGGCGAACAGGGCGGCCGGACGCCCGCTGAAGGACGTGTAGTTGTCGAACAGCCTCGGCACGTACAGCCCCGAACCCGCGCCGATCTCCGTGACGGCGTCCTCCGCGGCGGTGTGCTGCACACTGCCCGTGCCGCCGCCGTTGACGAACTCCAGACCCGGTACGACGGCCCGCACCGCGCGCACCACGGCGGCGCGCCGCTCGGCCAGTTCCCGGCGGGCGGTGGCCTGCATCAGCCGTACGGCCCGGGACCGCAGCGGCCGTCCGGCGACCGAGTCCCCGACACCGGCGATGTGCCCCTCGTAGGCCATGATCCCCACGACCTCGAACCCGGGGCGCCGGGCCACCGCGCGGGCCACGTCGGCGACCTGGGCGGGGGAGTGCAGGGGCGAGCGCCGGGCGCCGACGCGGACCCTGCCGCCGAGCAGCTTCAGCGAGGTGTCCAACTCCAGGCAGACCCGGATGACTTCGGTGCCGCCCGCGCGCGAGGCGTCGATGAAGGCGAGCTGCGCGGGGTCGTCGACCATCACCGTCACGGCGGCCGCGAGCTTGGGATCGGCGGCGAGTTCCGCGTAACCGGCACGGTCCGCGGAGGGATAGGCGAGCAGGATGTCGTCGAAGCCGCTCCTCGCCAGCCACAGGGACTCGGCGAGGGTGAAGGACATGATGCCCGCGAAGCCGTCCTTCGCCAGGACCCGTTCGAGCAGCGCCCGGCACCGCACGGACTTGCTGGCGACGCGGATCGGTTTGCCCGCCGCCCGGCGGACGAGATCGTCCGCGTTGGCGTCGAAGGCGTCCAGGTCCACGATCGCGAGAGGGGCGTCGAGATGGGCGGTGGCCCGGTCGTAACGGGCCCGGTCGGTGGCGCGCGCAGTCATGAACGAAGCCTGCCAGACAGGATTACCGCAGGGTAGGGGGACGTTCCGGGCAGATGCCCCCGGCCTGGTGGACTGGTTCCCGTTCGCCCCACGACAACCCGTAGAGTGACGCGCACGCACGCAGGGCCGTACGCCCCCGTCGCCGCCGCGCCGGGATGCCGGCCCTCCCGTGCGGGTATGCGTGCCCGGACGGCCGTCTTCCACACCGACGACCCCGACGCGGCCCGCGCACGACCGAACGGCCCGGACATGAGGAAACGGGGGGTGCATGAGCACGGAAGCACGCCGCGCCTCCATTCCTCCACGCCCGACGACCCCGCCGCGGCCGGCCCAGCCGCCGACGGTGGGCGAGGAGCCGGGCGGACGGACGAACGACGACTCCGACTGGCAGGCCTTCGGTGAGCGCGAGCGACGGGGCGGCGGATCAGGCACGGCGGCCCGGCCGGCGTTCGGCGGGTTCGACTGGCAGGGGCCGGAGGAGACCGACAGCCGCGTCCCGGCCGACCCGGAGGGCCGTGCGCCCCACGACGTGAGCGCGGGGCCGGAGTCCGGTCTGCCGGGCGGCGGGGAGCGGTCCCAGGGGCCGACCGCCGTGGGCCGGCCGCCGATACGCACGGCGAACGGAACCGCTCCGGGCGAGCGGGACGGCTCCGCCCCCCAGGAATCCCCGGACTCGGCAGCCCTGTACCCCGGCAGCGTCCCGCC
>NZ_LJBR01000627.1 GCF_001282115.1 Streptomyces sp. NRRL B-24085
TCCTCTTCCTCGCTGGTGAGGCCAGCAGCTACGTGACCGGTGCCGAGATATACGTGGACGGCGGCGCAAGCCAGATCTGACCAGGACCGCAGCCGCCCATCCCCCTCCGCCCACCCGACACGAGCGCACCGGGGCGGCCTGCCGAGCTCTGCCGAGCCGGCCAGTCGCCCCCGGTCGCCCCGGACACCCTTGAAGGAACCATGCGCAACGTGACCGACCTGCTCGCGGCCAACCTGCACGAAGTCTTCGGCAACCGCGACGCCGCAACCCGCCGCGCGGCCGTCGAACGCCTCTATACCGAGGACGTCGTCTTCACCGACCCCGAGGGCGCCACCACCGGACGCGACGCCCTCGCGGACAAGGCCGCCGCCCTCCTCGCCGACGCCCCCGCCGACTTCGATTTCACCGAGGACGGCCGGCGCTACGCCGGCCCCCACACCGGAGCACTCGCCTGGGCCTTCGGTCCGCCCGGCAGACCCGCCGTCCGCGGGATCGACGTCATCACCGTCCGCGACGGAAGGATCGCCGCCCTGACGACGATGTTCACCGCCTGACGTCTCGGTCCTACGGCACCCGAACCCACTGAGCCTTGCTCGGTGTCCCCTGGTCGTCGTCGACGAACAGCATGTACCACCCCGACTGCACCAGGTTCTTGTTCTCCGGCACCGTCACCTTCACCTTGTCCCCGGACACCGTGAACTTCATCTCGACGGACCGCTGATCCACGTCGGTCACATGCGTCGACGCACTGGGCCGGATCAACCGCACCTTCTTGATCGCCGAAGCCTGCGGAGAGGTGAACGTCCCGGAAGCACCCCGGGCGATGGTCTGCGGCCCCCCGGACAGCGAAGGACGCGAGTCCCGGTACAGATAGGGCGGTGTGTAGATCTCGATCCGCTGCTCGAAGACACCCGGCTTCGTGTTCGCCTTGTCCCCGTACAGCGAGTCAGACCCGAAGAACATCACCCGCCCGTCCGGCAGCAGCAGCGAACCGGAGTGGTAGTTGCGCCCCACCAGCGGGTCGGCCACCGACTCGAAGGTGTTGGTGTCCGGGTGGTACAGCCGGGCCTGGAGGATGTTGGAGTCACCGCGCCCGCGGTAGTCCTCCGAGCCTCCCGACACCAGCACCGAGTCGTCGGGAAGGATCGACGCCTGCGGGTACCGCGTCCCCTTCTCCAGGGTCGGCCCGTCCACGAACTTCGGGCTGTCCGCCTTCATGTCCACGATCCGCGTCCGGTTGCTGGACCGCGCGGACTCGCCGACCCCGCCGCCCCCGATCACCATGTACTTCTCGTCCTGCGCCGGCGGCAGCAGCACGGTCCCGGAGGTCTCCATCTCGTCGGCGTCGCTGAGCCCCGGGATCTTCGTGAACTTGTTGCTCTCCACGTCCCAGACGCCCGGGTCGCGCCCCACGTCGTCCGGCCCGTACCCCGCGTTCGACCCCGAGTAGAAGACCTTGCCGTTCTGCATCAGGAACAGCGCCGGGTAGGTCGGGAACTGACGGACCTTCGAGAGGTACGTCCACTTCTTGGTCTTCGGGTCGAACACCTCGTTCTTGCCCGGGACGAGCTGCCCGATGTCGTCGAGCCCGGAGACGCTGAGGATCTTCCCGTCGCTCAGGGTGGTGAGCGTCGGGTACCAGCGGGCCTCCTTCATCGGGTCGACCTTGATGTACTTCTCGGCGACCGGGTCGAACTCGAAGGCGTCCCGGATCCCCTGGAAGTCCTTCTTGTCGAGGGCGAGCTTCTGCGCGATCCCGTAGGTGTTGCGCGCGTCCGTCCCGGTGAGCCCCTGGATCCGGTAGTTGTCCTGGGTGCCGGTCTCGTACTTCCGGCCGCTCTTCTGCGCCTCGACGTAGATACGGCCGAGCCCGGGGTCGTTGCGCAGGAACTTCCCCGTCGCCTTGTCGAAGACCTTCGTGGCCCGTTCCACGACCACCGGGTCCTTGGACACGAAGGTCTTGCCGTTCTCCTTGCCGGTGAACTTGGTGCCCGCGGGCAGGGTGATCGGCTGGTCCGGGTTCTCGTTGTGCACGATCATCAGGCCGCCGGCCTTGGTGACGTCACCCTTGAGCTTCTCGTACCGCTTGGTGCCGCCGGCGATCAGCAGGTTGCCGTTCGCGAGCTGGGTGTGCCCGGTGCAGAACAGGTCGCTGGGCGTCGGCACCTTCTTGATCGTGCCCTTGACCGGGTCCCAGATCCGGGTGTCGAACTTCTTCGCGTCGAAGTTGTCCTGGTTGTTGCCCGACCCCGCCACCAGCAGCACCTTCCCGGTGCGCAGCAGTGCCGCGTGGATGGTGTTCTGCCGGTACTCCTCGGGGAAGTCGACGATCTCCCACTTGCCGTTCTCGGCTTTGTACTCGGGCTTGTTGATTTGGTACTGGTGGTATTTCTCCGTCCCGAAGCGGTACAGCCACGGGCCGTTCATCCCGGCCAGCGCGAGCACCACCGCCGTACCGATCGCGAGTCGACGGGCGCGGCGGCGGCCTGCACGGTCGTTCATTCCTTACGTCCCCCAAGTCCACCAAGGGCGATCTGCATGGTCTGGTCGTTGCCCCCGTCGTCCGCGGAGCCCCCGGGGCGCGGCTCGGGGGCGGCGGCCCAGGTCGGCTTGTGGGCCGGGGCGTGCTGCGCCGGCGTGTGCCGGGCGGGCAGCGGCTGCGGCTGGTACTGCGCCGAGACCTGAGCCGGCACCTGCGCCGGGACGACCGGTGCCTGGGGCGCCTCGGCGGGCGCGGCGGGCTTCTTCCTCGCCTGGCGCAGCATGTGCCGCCAGGTGAAGATCGGGGTCGCGGTGATCAGCATGGCGAAGGTCGCCCAGATGATCATCGCGGGGTGCGAGTGCCCCAGGGCGATGCCGGCGCCGATCGAGCCGCCGAAGATGGCGATGAAGTACCAGTGGTAGCGGAAGGTGCCGAACCACCGGTCGGGGCTGGCCGAGTCGCCCTTGGGCGTCACCACGAACTTGCTCTTGCGCCGCAGCAGCGAGTCGACCAGCGCCTTGGCGTACAGCGGGGCGGACAGCGCCGACATCACCATGCCCGCGACACCGCCGGAACCCTCGGGCTCGTGCGGGGAGACGTTGTGGCGGCGGTTCCAGATGTACAGGCCGATCTGGAGCGCGGAGGCGTTGCCGTAGAGCATCAGCCACACGGTCGGGTCGATGTTCACACCCGAGGCGCCCAGGCCCAGGAACAGGGCGCAGCTGAGGGCCGCGAGGATCCAGTTGAGGGCGGACATCGGGTAGAAGATGATCATCATCGTGTAGTTGAAGAGCTTGCTCGGCGGCAGCGAGTACCAGCCCTTCCAGTACTGCTTGAGGATCGTCTCGTACGTCCCGCGCGACCAGCGCATCTGCTGGGTGAAGAAGTCCGTCCAGGCGCTCGGGCCCTCACCGACCGCGAGCACGTCCGGGGTGTAGACCGAGCGCCACTTGCGGCCCGTCGCCGGGTTCTTGTGACGGTGGATCTCGAACCCGGTCGCCATGTCCTCGGTGATCGAGTCGTAGAGCCCGCCGATCTGCTTGAGCGCGCTGATCCGTACGGCGTTGGAGGTGCCCACGAACATCGGGGCGCCGTACTTGTTGCCGGCGCGCTGGATCAGGGCGTGGAAGAGGAACTGCTGGGACTCGGCGGCCTTGGTGACGAAGTTGTCGTAGTTGCCGTAGACCTGCGGGCCGATCACGAAGCCGACGTCCGGGTCGCGGAAGAAGCCGAGCATCCGCTCCAGGTAGTTGGGCAGCGGCACGTGGTCGGTGTCGACCGAGGCGAAGAAGTCGTACTGGTCGCCGTGCGCGTCCAGCCAGGCGTTGTAGTTGCCGTGCTTGGTCTTGGCGCGGTGCGGGCCCTTGGGCTGGTTCCACTTCTCGACGCCCTTGCGGGAGAAGTGGTGCACCCCGAGGCGGGCGCAGACCTCCTTGACCGCCGGGTCGTCGCCCTCGTCCAGGAGCCAGACGTGCATGAGGCCGCGGTGACGGATCCGCACCGCGGCTTCCAGGGTCTTCGTCACCATCTCCAGCGGCTCCTTGCCGGGCACGAAGGAGGTGAGGAAGGCCACTCTGGTGCCGGTCTCGGGCACCACCGGGACCGGGTCGCGGGCGACCAGGGTGGCGTGCGCGTTGGACAGGACGTTCATGCAGCGGAAGAACTCGATCAGACCGATCGAGACGAGCATCACGATGTCCAGGGCCGGCAGCCACGAGAAGGCCGGGTAGTCCCGTTCGGTCCAGTGCTCGGGCTGGAGCAGCCAGAACAGCAGGACCAGGGAGAGCACCGGGGCCGCGGCGAGCATCAGGGCGACTCTGATGCGGTGCGGCTCCTGCGAGATCAGCGAGCGGTACTGCACCTTGTAGGGCCGGCTCGGGTCGGGCTGTGTGAGGGGGCCGGCCAGTCTGCTGTAGTGCTCGTAGTCGTACTTAGGAAGCGTCTTCTTTATCCGGCGCAGTGTGCCGGTCCGATGCGAAGGCAGCCTGAGCTGTGTGGTGTCGGACGGGTCGAAGTTCTGCCGGGCGCCCGTCGGCGTCGACGTCATGAGTCATCCCCCCACACGCGGACGGGCCGCGTGTTGTCGTTTCCTTACGGCTGATCAGGTCCCCCTCGACCTTCACAGACGTATCAGTGGTGGGCCGCAGTCACCACAATCTTCACAGCATTAGACAGGTAACAGCGGCCTTCCGGTTGCAGACGCCCCCTCCGGCGTCGTCAGCGGCGGGGCCCCCTTTCCCCGCAACACCGGCAACCGTCTCCTTGCCCCCCAACTGCCGCGAATACGCAGCATCTTGAAAACCAGGGTTCTACGGTGCTCATCATGATCGCAAGATGCGAAACGCGGTGTTTACCGGTCATACGCGTTCATTGTGGCTCCTGTGGGGGCCTTGTGGAGTCGTTGCGGACATCCGTACGTCCGCCGCCCCGATCCGGTTCACGCCCCTCCATGCCGAAACCCCCCTCACCTCGTCGAGGCCCCTCCACGCAGAAGGGCCCTCGCCTCGGCCAGGCCCTTCTATGCGGAAAGGCCCCCCGCTGGGCGAGGGGCCTTTCCGTGTCGGTGCGCCGCCAGGGACTCGAACCCCGGACCCGCTGATGCTGCGTCTTCCCGGGGGATGACCCCCGGACCCCCAGCCGCCACTGCCCGGCCCCAGTCCCCCCGGCACGCCGAAGCAACTCGTCCAAACATGACAGGCCCCCCGCTTCCGTGGGAGGCCTGCCATCGTCGGTGCGCCGCCAGGGACTCGAACCCCGGACCCGCTGATTAAGAGTCAGCTGCTCTAACCAACTGAGCTAGCGGCGCCTGCTGACCTGCACAACTCTACCCGACGCGAGAGGGTGCTCCGGCTCGCCGTACATCATTCGGACCGTCAGCATGCGCGTCCGGGCGACAGTTGAGAAACTGGCGAATGTGCACAGTTGCGGACATTTCAACCTGGAGTGTGAGGGGCGTCGCATGGAGACTCCGGTGTTCGAGGAGATCGATCCCGCGAGCGACTGCGACTGCCCCGGATGCGTCCACTGGCGACGCGTCCTGCCCCGCTCGACCGGCGGCCACCCCGCCGCCACCCGGGCCGTGATCCTCGCCGCCGCGGCCTCCACCGCCCTCGGCGCGGTCCACGCGGCCCCCGCCTTCGCCGCCCCGCACGCCCCGGCCCGTCCGGGCGGACCCGCGGTCGACGAGCCCGACACCCCCCAGGGCCGCAAGGCCCCGCTGCACGGCCCCGGCGGCAGGCCGGCGGTCGTCAAGGCGCCGACCACCACCCGGGCCGACATCATCCGGCGGGCCAAGCAGTGGGTCGCCGCGAAGGTGCCGTACAGCATGTCCGCCTACTGGGGTGACGGCTACCGGCAGGACTGCTCGGGCTTCGTGTCCATGGCCTGGAACCTGCCGGGCAACGAGTGGACCGGCAGCCTCGGCCAGTACGGCATCAGGATCGCCAAGGACGACCTCCAGCCCGGCGACATCCTGCTCTTCCACAACCCGTCCAACCCCGAGCAGGGCTCCCACGTCGTCATCTTCGGCGGCTGGACGGACTACACGCACACCTACTACCTCGCCTACGAGGAGACCCGCCCGTACGCCCGCAAGCAGGCCACCCCGTACGCCTACTGGAGCAACTCGGACCGGTACGTGGCCTACCGGTACAAGGGGCTCGCGGGCCCCTCGGCGGAACCAGTCCCGTCCGCGCCCGCCACGCCCGAGCCCGGCACGCCCGGACCGGCCACGCCCGTGCCGGACAACGGCAAGCCGGAGGCGCCGGCCGCGACGCCCTTCCCGGGGCCCGCGTACTTCGGTCCCGGGGCCGACAACAAGTACGTCACCCAGCTCGGCCGCATGCTCGTGCGGCGCGGCGCCGGGCGCTACTACACCTCCGGCCCCGGCCCCCGCTGGACGGACGCGGACCGCAGGGCCACCCAGGCGTTCCAGCAGGCGCAGGGCTGGTGGGGCGGGGACGCCGACGGTCTGCCCGGGGCGCAGACCTGGACGCTGCTGGTGACCGGCAGGGGCAAGGACATCGGGGCGGCGGGCGGACAGACGG